>JAAXGF010000049.1 GCA_012267605.1 Alphaproteobacteria bacterium
GGATCAGACCTGGGCAGTTACATAAAATTTGCGTTGCCGGTGCCCGGACAGGGCCATGTTCTAAGGTTTATTCGGTGATGACCTGCACGCGCGCGACTTTTTCCAGCCGAGCCATTTCTTCCCGCATCTGAGATTCGGAGACAGTCACGCCGTTGGACGAAAAGTCTTCCTTTAGCTTCTCAAAAACCCCATTGGGTGCTCCCAGGGCGCAAGCCACCAGCTCCTTGGCATAAGCATCGGCTTCATTCTGCCCGAACCCCAGGTGTTGCGCGGCCCAAAGGCCCAATAATTTGTTGCGCCGCGCCTTTACTCGAAACTCGAGTTCCTCGCGATGCTTAAACCTTGCTTCTTCTTCCTTCTCACGAGTGTCGAAACTCGTTTCAGCCATACCCATATCGTACTCCCTCCGAAATAGAAATGTTTCGGGCACTAGTCCCAAACCTCAATAATCTATCGAATCATGGTACCATGTTACGGGATGCACCCACAAATCCATTTTGTTGGGTGCCAACCGGAGACATCACGCTCAGCCAACTTTCTCTAAGTGGTGGCAGGCAGCAGCCTCGCGACCTTCGAAAACGCGAGGTTCCGGACGTTGCCGGCGGCACACATTGTCGACGTATGGGCATCGGGTGTGGAACGCACATCCGGGCGGCGGTATAGAAGGGACTTCGCCGACCAGTGGCGGCCTTTCCCGCCGGCGAGGCCGGTCGGCGCGGGGCGTCGCCTCGAGCAGCGCCCGTGTATAGGGGTGACGCGGTGCCGACAAAACCGTGTATGCCGTGCCTTGCTCTACCGCGCGCCCAGCATACATCACCATGACGTCATCAGCGATGTGACGAACAACGCCGAGGTCGTGGGAAATGAACACATATGACAAGGCGAATTCGTCGCGCAAATCCATCAGCAAGTTTAGGATCTGGGCTTGCACGGAAAGGTCAAGGGCGGAGACCGGCTCGTCCGCAACCACGACCAGGGGACGTAACATCAGCGCCCGGGCGATGGCGATTCGCTGGCGTTGGCCGCCGGAAAACATATGAGGGTAGCGACCATAGTGTTCGGGTTGGGGCCCGACTCTGACCATCATTGCCTGCGCGCGCTCGCGCCGTTCCGGGCGTGACAGCGTCGTGTTGATGGCCAGCGGCTCAGCGATGCTGGCGCCCACAGTCTGGCGCGGACTGAGTGCCTCCAGTGCGTTCTGAAATACGATCTGAATTTTGCGGCGCGGGCTCGCCGGATCGGAGGTAAGGGCGACATCCTCACCTCCTAGGAACAAGTGACCCTCAGTCGGAGGATCGACCAAAGCAACTTGTTTCGCCAGCGTCGTCTTTCCGCATCCGGATTCACCCACCACGGCGAGGGTCTGGCCCTTGCCAAGTACGAAGGAAACGCCGTCGAGCGCCTTGAGGACGTCCCGGCCTCCAAGAAAGCCCCGCCGTATCGAATAGTGGCGGCTCAGATTTCGCACCTCAAACACTGGGCTCATGGATTCGCGTTCATCCGTTCTTTACGGGGAAATGGCAACGCACCAATCCTCCCTCAAGCGGACGCAAGGCCGGTGCTTCTCGCTGACATCTCTCCACAGCATAAACGCAGCGCGGGTGAAACAAACAGCCTTCGGGGCGGTCTCCACCCCCTGGAACAGCACCAGGTATGGCCGGCAGTGGTCCCGTGCCGAAGTTGCGTTCGGGAAGCGCGGCGAGCAGGGCGTGGGTGTATGGGTGACACGGCGCGCGTAGCAGCCGATCCGTGTCCGCTTGTTCACACACCTCGCCGGCGTAAAGCACTACTACTCGCTCCACCGCCTCAGCGACGACACCCATATCGTGGGTGATAAGGATCAAGGCCATACCTTGGGTGCGCCGCAGGGCCAGCAGCAAGGCGATGATCTGGGCTTGCACCGAAACATCCAGTACCGTGGTAGGCTCGTCGGCGATCAACAATTTAGGTCGGCAGGCGATGGCCATGGCGATCATCGCGCGCTGGGCCATGCCACCAGACAGTTGATGGGGAAAGGCGTCCAGCCGTGCTGGCGGAAACCCCACTTGGCGCGCCACCTCAATGGCACGTTCGCGGCGCGCGGCGCGGTGCCCGAAGTTATGGACGCGCAACGTCTCCATGATGTGAAAACCAATCGAATAGCAGGGGTCCAAATTGCTTGCCGGTTCCTGAAAAACCATTGCAATGTCTTTCCCGATGACGCGCCGGCGAGTCGCAGGTTCGGTCCGCGCTAGGTCGACGCCATTAAACATCATCTGCCGTGCGGATACGCGGCCCGGCGGCTCGATCAACCCCATCGCAGCCAACATGGCAACGCTCTTACCGGCACCTGATTCGCCGACGATGCCGACCGCCTCGCCCGCTTCGACCGTGAGACTGAATCCCTCTACTGCCGGAAAAACTCCGGAACGGCTCGTGAAAGAAACATTGAGATCGGCGATGTCCAGTAATGGCATCAGCGTTTCAACTTCGGATCGAGCGCGTCGCGCAAACCGTCACCAAGCAAATTGAAGGCCAGTACAGTTATAAGAATTGCTATGCCTGGAAAGGTCACCACCCACCAAGCACGGACGATGAATTGCAGTGCGTTGGCCAACATCGTCCCCCATTCGGGTGTTGGCGGTTGGGCCCCCAAGCCAAGGAATCCGAGCGCCGCAGCATCGAGTATCGCGGTTGAGAAACCTAGGCTCGCTTGAACGATCAGCGGCGGTGCACAGTTGGGCAGCAGAGTGATTACCATGAAACGCAGTGGGCTGGCGCCATTGACCTTGGCGGCGGAAACATAGTCCTTGGGCAACTCGCTAATAACGGCGGCGCGCGCCAAGCGCGCATATTGGGGCAGAACGACGATGGCCACGGCAAGAACCGCGTTCAACAGGCCAGGTTCGAGTATGGCGACGATAACGATGGCCAACAGCAAGCTAGGCAAGGCGAGCAAGATGTCCATCAGGCGCATGATGGCGACGTCCACCACCCCTCGAAAATAACCAGCGACCAAACCCAAGGTAACGCCGACCAACAGCGATAGGGTAACCACTGTGGCACCGACCAGCAGTGAGAGTCGGGCGCCAAAGATTATCCGCGACAGCATATCTCGGCCTATGTCGTCGGTGCCGAGGGGGAATTTCAACGAACCGCCGGCTTGCCAAAACGGTGGAACCAGAAGCGCGTCGCGAAATTGCTGGTTGGGCGGATGAGGTGCAAGTCCATCGGCGAAGATCGCCGTGAAGACGATGACCACGATGACCATCAGGCCAGCGACGGCGCCCCGATTATCGCGGAAATCTGTCCAAAATCGTGCGAGTGGACCACCGAGCCGTGGCAATGGAATGGCGACCGGCTTGCCGCGCATGTTTAGCGGGCGTGGCGGATTCGCGGATTGACCCAGCCGTAGAGCAGATCAATCAGCAAATTGACGGTGATGACTACAGCCGCCACCAGCAGCACGCCACCTTGCACGGCCGGATAATCACGGCGGGCAATCGAATCGATCAGCCACTTGCCGATGCCGGGCCAAGAGAAGATGGTTTCGGTAAGGATGGCGCCGGAAAGCAATACACCGATTTGCAATCCAATCACGGTGACGACTGGGATCAGCGCGTTTCGCAAGGCGTGGACGGTCATCAATTGAAATTTTGGTACGCCCCTTGCCCGTGCCGCGCGAACGTAATCCTGCCCAAGGGCCTCCAGCATTGCCGAACGAGTCATACGGGCGACGGCAGCGAGCGGGATCGTGCCGAGCACGACGGTCGGCAAGGCCAAATGGCGTACAGCCGAAGCAAACGCACCAACTTGGCCAGATATCCAACTGTCGATAAGCATGAAACCGGTGACCGGCTCGAAGTAATAGATCACAGAGATGCGTCCTGAGACTGGGGTCAATCCGAGGGTCACTGAACACAGCATGATCAGCAATAGCGCCCACCAGAATAGAGGCATGGAATATCCGGTCAGGGACACGCCTATGATCGTGTGATCCACTGCCGTTCCGCGCCGTGTTGCGGCGATGACTCCAGCGGGAAGGCCAAAAACGACAGCGAAGGTAACGGCGCAAACGGCGAGCTCTATAGTTTCCGGAAACAAGGTCAAGAACTCCGATAGCACCGTCTCTTTGCTGACAATCGAGTGTCCGAGGTCGCCATGGACGAGCTGCCAAACATAGCGACCGTATTGGACGGCAAGCGGCTGATCGAGTCCCAACTCGGCGCGCATCTGCGCATGGCGGGCGGGATCGATTCCCCGCTCGCCGGCGAGCAACTCGACCGGATCGCCGGGCGCCAAGCGAATCAACGAGAAAGTGATAAGGGTAACGCCCAAAAATGTGGGAACGACGACGGCCAGCCGTTTCAGGAAGAAGGAAAGCATCTACGGACGGGTCTATTCGCCTTCCTCGAATCTTAGCGATGCGGAATTGATGCAGTAATGCTAGCCCGTCGGCGCGGGGCCGTCGGGGAATAGGTGGCCGAGGTGGGCGTCGCAACGGCGGCAGCAAACCTCGGTTCGCACCATGCCATGGGAGTTATCAGTTTGGCTTTCAATCCTCACCTCGTCGATGGGCGCCCAAAAGCTGGGCCAACCGGTGCCTGAATCGAATTTCGCCTCGGAACGGAACAGGGGTTGGTTGCAGCAAACGCATTTATAGGTTCCGTCGGATTTGTTGTCCCAATAGGCACCTGTGAAGGCGGTTTCGGTGCCGCCGCGCCGGACAACGCGAAATTGCTCGGAGGATAACTCTGCCCGCCAGTCGTCGTCACTTTTGACGATTTTTTCGATCATCGGCTTATCCCGTTTGTTCCGGTTGCATCACGCAAATAAACTGTCTCTGATCGATCTTACGGTATCGGTTTGGATCAACGCCGCTACACTATCGCGAGTTTCCCGAATGAGAAGAGAGTGTGATGTCGCCAGCCAATAAACTAAGGGAACTTCTGTCCACGCGGCAAGCGTTCGCGATGCCATGTTGCTTCGACCCGATCTCCGCCCGGCTCATCGAACAGGCCGGATTTCCGCTGACTTTCATGAGCGGATTTGGTGTTTCCGCCACACGGTTAGGCTTGCCGGATACCGGCTTGATTTCCTACGCCGAGATGGTTGATCAGGGCCGTAACATTTGTCAGGCCGTCGGCATCCCCGTCATCGGCGATGGCGACACCGGCTACGGTAACGCGATGAACGTGAAACGTACCGTCAACGGATACGCGGCCGCCGGATTCGCTGCCATCATGATCGAGGATCAGGTGGCGCCAAAACGCTGTGGCCACACACGCGGCAAATCGGTGGTGGGGAGGGACGCAGCATTCACCCGAATCCAAGCTGCCGTGGACGCCCGGGACGCGGGCGCTGACATTCTCATACTGGCGCGCACAGACGCCCGGCACGATCACGGCCTTGACGAGGCCTTGACCCGGGCCCGAGCGTTCAGCGAGATCGGCGCCGATATCCTACTTGTCGAGGCACCGCGGAACTGCGAGGAATTGCGTCAGGTTGGAGAGGCCTTGCCCGGACCGAAGTTGGTCAACATGTTGGAAGGCGGCGATACGCCGATCCTACCGATTGGCGATTTGGAGGAAATGGGGTTCGCATTAGTAGCGTACCCCTTGACTCTGTTGTCGGCATCCATACGGGCGATGCGGGAGTCGCTGCGGGGTATGGCCAAAGGAGAGCACCCCAATGACCTTCTGCTCGAATTCGCGGAGTTGCGCCGGATCCTCGGATTCGACGATTATTTTGACGATGAAAAAAAGTACGCAAAGGGGTCGTAACATAGATCCGTAGCCGACCGCTGCAACCACGATCATAACCGCGACTTGTTCATGGATTTCGATGGTCCCTCCTAGCGGAAAAGAGCGCTCCCAACAGCGGCGTCGACGCGCCCGGCAGTCGCCGCGGCGGAACATCGATGCGCAATATCGAGCGGCACTCGAACACCATCAGCAGGGCCGGTTCAAGGAAGCCATCTCCGCCTTTCGCCACCTCCTTGAAAATTATCCGGACCATGCCATGGCCCGCGCTAATTTGGCCAGCGCCTTGGCTAGGGAAGGCCAAACCACAGCGGCAATTGGCGAGTACCGCGTGGTTATCGATGCCGAGCCGAACAACGCCGGAGTTTGGTTTAACCTGGGTAACGCGCTCGGCGCGGCGGGCGAATCGGACGAAGCGATTAAGGCTCTTGAGCGGGCAATCCAAATTGACGCTAGGCTTTACCAAGCCCACTTCAATCTTGGCAACTTGTTGCGCGATGCGGATAGGCTCCAGGAAGCTGCGGACCGTTTTCGTCTGGCCGCGACTCTTGAGCCCGGTCTTGCCCACGCCCACACAAATTTGGGAAATGTCTTGCGTGCCCTAGGTGATGAACCCGGTGCCATCGAAGCCCACCGGAAGGCCGTCGCGGCAGCCCCGGCGAGCGCTGATGCCAGCTACAATTTAGCCAACACCTTCAAGCAAATAGGCGACGTCGAACAGGCCCGATCGGTGGCTCGCGGCACCTTGAACCTGGAGGACGGAGACCCGCGCGCCTATCTCGGGCTGGCAACCATTTTCATCGAACTAGGCGATAATCAAAACGCCGAACGTGCTTACCGGAAAGCCCTAGGGCACGCGCCCGGTCTAACCCCGGCGGCCGAAGGCATTGCCCGTCTGTTGACCAGCCAGGAACGTCAGCAAGAAGCGATCGCGATTCTACACCAGTCGTTGGCCCACGACGGAGACGAGCGAATTTTACTGTCCCGCATTGGCGACGTGTACCACGATCAGGGCGACCACGCGGCGGCACTCGCATGGTACGAAAAGGCAGTTGCGGCCAATCCTAGCGATGTTGAGAGCTACAACGCCGTCGGCGTCTGTCGCGCCCTGCTCGGCGATGTTCCCGGCGCATTCGCCGCGTTCAAAGAGGCACTACGCCTGGCGCCACAACATGCACGGACTCACGCCAACGTGGGCACGGTTTACCTGCGGGTCGGTGACACAGCGCGGGCGTGCGTATCGCTAAACGCCGCGATCAAATTTCAGCCTGATCTTGCAACGGCCCATGCCACGCTGGCCAACGCTTTGTTCCGAGAAGACCGCATTGCCGAATCCATCGCCAGCGGCCAACGAGCGATTGGCGCCGATCCGCGCTGCACCGAGGGCCATCTGGCGCTAGGCACCGCCTTCGCAAACCAAGGGCGGCTGCGGGAAGCAGCGGCCTGCTATCAGGCAGCCATGGACATTGATTCCCGGAATCTCAAGGCGGCCTCGAATCTCCACTTCATTCTAAATTATGCCGACTGGCTGAATGCGACCGAACGCGCGGACAAGTTGCGGACATTGGGCAATCTCTGGAACCGATTTGCAGCCGCGAAAACCAAATGGACGAATAACAAAGACCCCGGGCGCAAGTTGCGGGTGGCGTACCTGTCGCCAGATCTCCGCAAACACCCGGTAGGGTATTTTCTAACGCCGATCATGGATAGTCATGATTCTCAGGAATTCGAAATCCTCTGTTATTCGAGCTCCAGCAAGCCACTGGATGAATTGAGCAGGCGATTTCGCGATCGTGCCGCCATATGGCGGGATGTCGTCGACATCGACGATGAGGCACTGGCATGCCGTATCCGCGAAGACCGCGTCGACATTCTCGTAGATCTCGCCGGCCACACTGCGGGAAACCGCCTCGCCGTCTTGGCACGATCGGCCGCGCCGGTGCAAGCAACATATCTCGGGTATCCGAGTACAACGAACCTGATGGCGGTGGACTATATGATTGCGGACGAAACCGTCTGCCCGCGTCGGGACGATTCGCTCTACAGTGAATCCGTTGTCCGCCTGCCCCATTTTTTCCTTTGCTTCGAACCACACCCCGAAGCACCGGAAGTGGCGCCGCCGCCGCTGGCGTCAAACGGCTTCGTGACTTTTGGCTCATTCAATCACCTGCCCAAAATCACAACGTGGACGGTTGGACTGTGGGCACAAATTCTGTCGAAGGTGGCTCGTTCTCGTTTGATAATGAAAACTCGTCCGTTCGCGGATGTCGAAACCCGTCAGCGTTTAGTTGGTCTTTTCGCCGAACAGGGAATCGCAAAGGAACGGCTCACCCTTATGGGGCCGACTTCCCTCGCCGACCACTTGTCCACCTACGGAAAAATCGACCTCGCTCTGGATTCGGTCCCCTATTGCGGAGGCACTACATCGTGCGAAGCACTGTGGATGGGGGTTCCGCTAGTGACGTTGCGGGGGGAAAGTTTTTGCCAGCGCATGGGCGCAAGCCTTTTGCATGTCCTGGGATTGGACGCCCTAGTGACTACCGACGCCGACGCTTACGTCGCTACCGCTATAGCGCTCGCCCGGGACGCCAATCGCATGGCTCAGTTGCGCAACGATTTGCGCCCGCGTATGGCGGCATCGCCGGTTTGCGACGGGGCGAGATTTACACGCGATTTGGAGAATACCTACCGGAATATGTGGCAACGATGGTGCGCTCAACGGGGCACTTAACCGCCAGAAACGCACTCGGACATCACGAAATTTTTACAATTTCCCGCGAAAGTACTTGTCCATCCGGGCCGACCCGGCAAAGATTTTGAGGGCGGTTCACCGGTGAAGGAAACCTCCGACCGACTGGTCTAAAGGGCAATTCTGGTGAATGTTGGCGTATTTAAGACTCGATTCCGCGACTGGTGGCACGGTAACCAAACCCCAGCGAATGGCCAGCGCGCCCCACTCGTTACCAAGCCAGGGAATGGTGAATCGGTTCCCGGCAATGGCGCTGAGCAATCGGATACCAAGCCGCCGAGCGCAACCAATAAAGACTCGGCGAAACAGTATCATAGGGCGACACCTCGGACCACGGTTCCAGCACTAAAAGTGGAGATTGATGGACAAGAATTTGTCACCGTGGACTGGGGTCTTGGCGGCTGCCGCATCGGGAACTATCAGGGCTCATTACGTCCGCGAGATGAAACGAAGCTAACGTTCTACCTCAATGTCGCGAGCCTGAGCCATAAGGGTATCACGGTATTCGCCGAGATGGTTCGCATTGGCGACGACAAAAGCGCGGCATTTCGCTTCATAAACCTCGAAGTTCAAGACGTAAAATATCTTTGTGAAATGCTCGAATCCGAGATGAACAAAGGCGAACAATAGTATTGACCACCGCAGCCGGACGCGTAGCAACCACTTACACCAACAAAAAATCTAATTTGGCCATAGGGACCCGATGCGTCCAGGATATAGGTGAGATGCAACAGGGGGCATTCAGCTTGGTTAAATTTGGGGTCTGGCGAGATGCATGAGGTCGCCGGCGAGAGCCTCCACGCCGGCGACCTCGTCACTCCACAGGTTGAGCGCGGCCAGTGCCACGGCGCAAGCCGCACTGTCGACGCCGTGGTCCCGCATCGCCGAGCACAGTCTTCGTGCGATCACGTCGCCGAAATTCCCCCTCGATCGAGGACTTGGTGTGCGGGGTCCGATGAAAAGGAAACCAATGACGCCCTCCGCCAGACTGCCGACCGGACCGAGACGTTCAAGAGCCGATTTCGCTGACGCCAGCGCGATCCTGTGAGGCGTGCGCGGCGTGTGGACAACGTACAACGTCATCGGCACACGAACGCGGGAAAGCGCGCGCAACGTGTGATCCAGCTCGGATACGAAGTCCGACGATTCGGGATCACCAAATTGGCTTGAATCGTGCCAGTCGGCGGGGATAGGTGGCAAATTTGTCGAATGAAGCGTCATATACGATTCCTCTCAACTTTTTTATTACATATTTAGTATTGATACATTGAGCGTCGGCAGATTGGAGTCTACCCCATGTTCTGCGATCATGTGTGAAACAATAGTGTGTCATGGATGCGCATCTTTTGACTCGAGGCAGTTACGCGTTTGGAGCCCTTGAAGGCGAAAATCTTGCTGTTCACTCAACGGCGCGATTGCCGCCACTGCACCCTTGGTCAATAGGCGTAGTCGATGAACAAGGGATCAATATTCCCTTGCCACTGACCGGCGTAAGCATCGAGCAATTTCTCCGCCGGAGTGGTACCACTTTCGGCAATAGTTTGAAGTGAAGCAAGAAAGTGGGTTTCGTCGCGACCCTTGGAGTCTTTGACGTCGCGACCGCGCAATCCGGCGTGAGCAATTGTCAGCACGTCCAATGCCAATTCCCGCAAGGTGCGGCCACGAAAGCGCGTTTTCAGCCCGGTACGAGGCGCGTTAGCACGCAAACGTGCATGATCGTCAGCCGTCCAATCCTTGACCAGTTCCCAAGCGGAATCTTGAGCTACCTGGTCATAGAGCAACCCCACCCACAGCGCGGGCAATGCGCATAATCCTTTCCAAGGCCCGCCGTCCGCACCACGCATTTCCAGAAATCGCTTGAGCCGAACCTCCGGAAACAGGGTGCTCAGGTGATCCTCCCAGTCCGATAGGGTTGGCAGTTCTCCCGGCAATGCCGCCAGACGCCCAACAAGAAAATCTCGAAAAGATTCACCGCTTGCGTCGATATATCGGTCCCCACGCCGGACGAAGTACATGGGCACGTCGAGGGCATAGTCGACGTAACGTTCGAACCCCATGCCCTGGTCGAACGCGAATGGCAGAATACCGCAGCGGTCGGGATCCGTATCCGTCCACACGGTGCTACGGTAGCTAAGCTCGCCGTTGGGTCGGCCCTCGCTGAATGGCGAATTTGCGAACAGGGCGACCGCGACTGGCTGCAGGGCGAGGCCGATACGAAGCTTTGCCACCATATCCTCTTCGCTTGAGAAATCGAGGTTGACCTGCGCAGTGCATGTACGCAGCATCATATCAAGTCCGAGCTGGCCACGGCTCGGCATGTAGGCACTCATGATTCGGTAACGGCCTTTTGGCATGACCGGAATCGATTCGCGCGGCCACTTCGGCTGGAAGCCGACACCAATGAACCCAAGCCCGAGCTGTTCGCCAACCATTCTCACTTGGTGCAAATGCCTTTGAACCTCGTTGCAGGTTGCGTGAAGATTCTCGCGCGGTGCGCCCGAGAGTTCCAATTGCCCGCCTGGTTCCAGGGTGATTTTCTGCTGATCACAATGCAAACCGATGACAGTTTCCCCTTCGAAAATCGGTTGCCAACCGAATTTCTGGAGCGCCTGCAATACGGCACCGACACCGTGAGATCCTTCGTACGGCAAAGGACGCAAATCAGTCAGCCGGAAGCCAAATTTTTCGTGTTCGGTCCCAATGCGCCATGCGCCGCGAGGTTTACATCCCTCGGCGAGAAAGCTAACCAGCTCAGCCTTGTTTTCGATCGGCGTTTGGTCCGGCTGGCGCGCCGACATCATATCCTCCCGTAATTTTGGTTAGGCGCGGCGCAACTACGATTGTGCTTGAACAAGCGCGCTCCCGAATCCTCGCCAACTTCCCATGCCGACTTACCAACCAAGCCAGTCGGGCCGGCGCGGAATATCGACCTCGTAGAGCTTTTCCATTTTCAGAGTCCCGCCGTCGAACAGGTCGTAGAGAGAATCTTGGGTGGGGCCGCCGACGTGACCGCGGTAGACACGTACGCGGGCAAAACCGCGATGGTCGGTTCCCTCCCAAGTGCCAGGTAAACACACGCCTTCAAGCCCTTGGGGTACCCATTCGCGCCTCTGATACATGGCACGCCGAATATTCGGACCGTTGACACCGCCGTTGGCATCCGCCCACTCCATCGCTTCTTTCATGAACAACATGGCGCACACGCCACGAACATAGTGCACCGTGCGATACGCTTTGTCTTGGGGGTCAGACATCCGCGAAACTTCCCGCAAAATCTTCATGCCAGGAACATCCTCCCGCCATGTTGCCGCACCCATTACCCACACCACGCCGTCGGCCGCAATGCCCGCAGCCTTCATGACGTTTTCATCATACCCCCAAATATTCGTCATGAATTGGGTGGTTACACCAGCGGCAAGACATCCGCGCAAGAGCGCCAAATTCGGCGCCGATGTATTGGCGAGAAAGGCATAATCTGCGTTCGATTCCTTAAGACGTGAACACGCTACGCCAACCTCGTTTGGATTCTCCGAGTACGTGATCGCCCGTAATACATCAAAACCTTTGTCAACGGCATAGAGTTCGCCGGCCTTCTGAGGCGCTTTCGAATACACGTCATCACCACCCATATGGACGTATTTCGGCATCCTTTCACCATTCCTCGATTGCCAGTCTTTCGCCGCCCATGAAATCAGGGCGCGAGCGCCGTCGGAGTAAGATGGCCCCATAGGAAATACATACGGGGAAGTAACCTTTTCACCGCGGCCAAGACCCATCGGATTGGTCAAATGCGCCGCGTAGGATGCAGAAAAATATGGGATCTCGTCGCTGCCGAGGTAGCGAAGCGTGGCTTCGGTATCCGCTTTTCCCCAACCCTGTATGGCGACAGCGCCCTGTCGGGCCCATTTGCGATAGGTTTCGAGTGAACGTTCAGCTCCATACGAGTTGTCGACAGTATCCACGTCCAAGAACCTACCGTTGATGCCACCGTGCTCGTTGATCCAGTTCGCGGCATCCACTTTGCCTTGACCGTACGATTTGCCAACGACGGCGGTCCGCCCAGTGAAGTCCACCAGGCTTCCAACCAATATGTACTCCTCGGCGGTGGCGCCGAATCCCAGCAGTCCGGCGACGGCGAGAGGTGCGATGCCAATGCTTCTGTGGCGCCAGGCATCCGCAATCATGGGCATAACTCGCAGCTATGAATGGATGGAATGTCCGAGCCGGGGCACGGAAATGTCGCGCCCCAAACCAAGGGGTAAAGCGTCCCGTGCCGCCGATCAACCCTCAAAACTAGTGTCGTCGGAGATCGACGAAACTTTTCTGTGGACATCAGGAGTTCTTGGCGAAAATCTCGGGTGGAGTTACACCAAATTGTCGACAGGCAGCGGTTAAGGTATTGGCCAAAAGGCAAGCGATAGTCATGGGTCCGACGCCCCCCGGTACGGGCGTGATGGCACTGGCAACAGCGCTCGCCTCGCCGAAGTGGACGTCGCCAACCAACCGCGGTTTTCCCTCACGGATCACCCGATTGATACCCACGTCAATGACTGTCGCACCTGAACGAACCCAATCGCCGCGAACCATCTCGGCCCGGCCGACCGCTACCACCAGCATCTCCCCCCGACGGCACAAAGCCGGAAGATCGCGGCTGCGCGAATGTGCGACCGTAACGGTGGCATTTTCTCGCAACAACAGTTGCGCCAGGGGTTTGCCAACCAGCATCGAGCGACCGACAATTACGGATTCGCGCCCGGCCAAATCGCCGAGATGACCTTTCAATAGGTGCAAGCACCCGAGCGGTGTGCAGGGAACCAATGCTTGGCGCCCCGCCGCCAGCTGACCGACGTTGACTGGGTGCAAGCCGTCTACGTCCTTTTGTGGCGACACTCCATCGATAACCATCGTGGAGTCGATATGGTCGGGCAGTGGCAACTGGACGAGGACACCGTGAATTTCCCGGTCGCGGTTCAGTGCCTCGACTGTCGCAACAACCTCAGCCTGATCCACATCAGCCGGGAGTTCGATCACCCGACCGTACATGCCGGCGGCTTCGGTGGCTTTGCGCTTGTTGCGGACATACACGGCACTGGCCGAATCGTCGCCGACGAGCACTACCGCCAAGCCCGGTACCAGGCCGTGCGTGGCGCGCAGCTCCCCGACCCAATTACCGATCCGTCCCCGCAAATCGCTGGCTCGGGCCTTGCCGTCGATGATAGCAGCTCCGTTCATGATTGGGCGCTCACGTTGTGGTGTTTTGCGACGCGCTTATCCGCTGCCACAGCGTTGCTGGTCGGTGATGGGTGATCAGCTGAACGATCTTGCGTCGGTCCGTGGCACCATGAACGACGCGCACGGCGGACGCCGGCACGCGCAACGTCTCGGCCAAAGGCTTTTCCAAAGCGCGATTCGCCCGCCCTTTTTCCGGCGGCGCGGTGACAGCCACCCGCAAGAAAAGTCGGTCCTGGCTATCCGGCGCAACGCCCACGACCTGGTTGCGCGCGGCCTTTGGGGTGAGGCGTACGGCCAGGCGGGTACCTCCCTCATAGGGCGAGAACAGGAGAGCCATTCCATCCGTTGAATCCATTTTGCTCAATGGGTTAAGTTTTTCTCGCAATAAACTGTCCTGACGATGTCCAATAAGCGCGGTCGGCCAATACCTACACGCGGCTCTGATGGGATAGATATCGAACAATCCTGCAATATTCTCACATCTTGTGGGAACCACGCGAATCGATTTCCCCGCGTATTATCCAGCGATCAGAATGTGCAGCGAGACCCGGAAAACACATAGAACCGCAAGATGTTGCATTTTCGGGTCGCAGCGTTTCAATCAGAATAACCGTCTCTTGGTGATGCCAGGCCGGTAAACTTAGGAGGCTCCTGGCGGGAATCGATCTATTCAATCACGTGGGCACAACTGTCACGTCGAAATCGGACAACGGAAGGCGCATTGGCCGCACCGTCCTCGGTGTCCGTCATGCATCATGGCGGCCCGATGTTCGGCTTCGTCACCGTGCCGATTAATTAACAAGTTTGCCATGCGACAGATTTCGAAGTGGGTGATGATCTTGGCCATGGCCGCGCCAGTTTAGGCGTTCTCTTGCTCTGGAATACACCCGAAACTTTCGTGTTCAAAGCGCCACGACTGCGAATTCCGAGACCTTGCGGGGGACGGATTTGAATTCGATTCTGATGGTGGCGATAGCAAGAAGATTGTAACGTCGAAATAGTGCACGACCATAGATGAGCACGTCAGCTAACCCGACCGAACCCCGCTTACACGCTTGCGGCGCGGCAAGTGCGTTTGCTTGTGTTTCCGGCGGCGGTGCCGCCAGGGGCGTCTGTTCCAGGAATTTCGATGGTACGAGTTTCTGCCGTATCTCCTGTTGGGCGGCGCCGTCATGGGTTCGTCCCCGATCACGTCCACCTGAAAACCGATCAAGCGTTCGATATCGAGAAGGTTATTGCGTTCAAACGGGTCGCAGAAAGAGATCGCTTCGCCGCCGGCACCCGCTCGCGCGGTCCGCCCGATGCGATGAACATAATTTGCTGGCTCGTCGGGGAGATCGTAGTTGATGACGTGGGTAATGCCGTCGACGTCGATTCCCCGTGCCGCGATATCGGTGGCGACCAAGACCCGCACGCCGCCGTCGCGGAAATGTTGCAGTGCCCGCTGTCGCGCGCTTTGAGTCTTGTTGCTATGGATAGCCTCCGCGCGTATGCCCGACCTCTTCAGCCAATAGGTAACGTTGTCAACGCGGCGCTTGGTGCGGGCGAATACAAGAACCCGCGATAGCGCACGATTGCCAAGAAGTTTGGTGAGCAATTCGGCCTTGCCGGTGGATTTCACGTGGTAGACCGTCTGCTCGAGGTTTTCCACCGGCGTGGCTTGGGGTGCAACCTCGATGCGAACCGGATCAACCAGGATTTCATCCGAAAGGCGCGCAATTTCGCGCGGCATCGTGGCAGAAAACATCAGAGACTGGTAAACCTTGGGCAGGAACGAGATGATTTCGCGGATGTCGGGCACGAAGCCCATGTCGAGCATCCTGTCGGCCTCGTCGAGGACCAAAAACTTTACATCGCGGAGTCCAATCCATCCTTGGTCCATGAGGTCAAGAAGGCGACCGGGGGTGGCGATGACGATATCGGCACCCCGCTCTAGAGCGCTGACCTGTGGCCTCTGACCGACACCGCCGTAAATCACGGCATGGCGGAGGCTCAGATGCTTGCCATAAGCACGAAACTCTTCGCCGATCTGGATGGCGAGTTCCCGGGTTGGCGCGAGGATCAGCGCGCGCGGGCGGTGCGGCACGTTGCCTTGGCCCGTGAGGGAAAGTTGATGGAGAATGGGCAGTGCGAAGGCTGCGGTTTTACCGGTGCCGGTCTGGGCGATGCCCATGACATCGTCGCCCGCGAGAAGTTTGGGTATGGCCTTTGCCTGGATCGGCGTTGGATGGATATGGTCTCTGGTAGCCAACGCGCGCTGAATTGGAAGAGCCAAACCGAGTTCCGAAAAGCTGATATCTGTCACCACGGCGCGTTCGACCATTCCGCTAGATGGCTTGCCATCTCCGCTCAGCGCTGACTTCTTGCCGAAAAGTTGCTTGCCTCCACCGAGACTGGTGACGCTTTCCGTTCGTTCATTTGGTTGGCCGCTAGGCTCATCACTGTCAGTGATGACCAGATTATCCGCAGAAGTCCTTCCACGATTATCGGGAACCATATCATAGGTAACCTTCTGGTTTTCCCTGAGATCAAATAGGCCAGCACGCTGAACAGCGCTGCGATGCACGAACACATCCTGCGAGCCATCGTCTGGCCTGATGAATCCATAACCTTTGTCCCAGCTGAACCAAAGAACCGTTCCACTTGCCGCTGCGTTTTCTTCTCCCTGACCGAATCCTCCGCCACCTTGCGGCGCCATGCCACCGCTAGCGATGGGGACTACCATTCGCCCATCACCCTGGCGGCCGCGGTTGTCGGCCGATTTTCCTTGGCTGTCGGCGTTAGCGACTGGTCTCCCGCAGGAATCGCCGTCAGAACAATATCTGTTCGCCCACCGCCGCAGGGTTTGGGAGCCTCCGCCAGGTATCGGCTCGACGATCGTGGTTGCCGAATCGTGCCGCACCATGCGTACCAATCCCCAGCCGCGCAAGGTATTGATCCGCCGCAGAACCTGCCCCTCGGGCATGCCAAGCGCGGCACTCAATCTCCCCGGCGTAAAACGGGCACCGGACAGGCGACACATGATATCCCTGAGCGCTTCGTCGCTGAGTATGGCGAACAGTTGATTGAACTCACTCGCCATGCCGAAGGTGGTGCCGGGACCGCCGAGACTAGTGGGATAGGGATTTTCGGCGCGCACTGGCATACTGGCAAAAAAACTGGCAAGCACGGCGACAGCGACGTACGTCTTCATTTCCTCTCCCTTGCCCAACTGATCCCATATCGAACCGAAGCGAATGGAGCGAGAACCTCGTCTCCGCAACAATCGGGCACATCCAATCCGTAGCTCCGTTCAGTGCTGACCCACCAGACGGGCCCAACGGACTTTCAATTTTCCGAAATAAAAAAGCCGGCCCATCGAGCCCGCTTTAGAACGGTAAGTTTGAGCCGCCGGTTGGCGGCACCCAGCGTCACCCTACCTTCGATAAGCAGTGATTGACAGAGAATTCGTTGCAGACCCCAAAGCAGCTCCAGGTATTCCTGTCGATATTGAGGCTCGTACATATCCCGTCGGCGAGTCCTCACCCATTCGGGCCAACGCTGTACTCGGCCGCTTTATCCCCTAACATCTTACGCCGCTAAACCAGCGGCTACTGCCCAAATTCCAAACGGTCGTCTTTGCGTAAGCCGGGCGCTACTTGCCCGCCTAGCTGCTCGCTGCAATAGACTTCGTGAGCTCAAAGACACGTTTTCTCACCGCGGGTTCGGTAATTCGGTAATAGGAGCGGACGAGCTCAAGGGTCTCGCGCTTGGCTAGGGGATCGCGCTCGAAGTCCGATTCCCGGGCTGCGACTTTGCCTGGTTGTGCTTCCGCGACATGCGACGGCATATCTTCGAAAAAGAACGATACCGGGACGTCGAGAATTTGACTGAACTGATATAAGCGGCTGGAGCCGATACGATTCATACCTTTCTCGTATTTCTGAATTTGCTGAAAGGTCAAACCCACCGCCTTGCCAAGCTTTTCCTGGCTCAAACCAAGAAGCGTACGGCGAAGGCGAACACGCGATCCAACGTGAACATCTATTGGGTTGGGAACCGAAGCCATGTTGTCGCACTCCCTCATTCAAGAGTTTACGTGATTGCCTGAGGTTTACACCGTTGTATCTGACTCTGGCAGTTGCCGCGGATATCTATTGACGCCCGGCTATTTCCTCGCCCTCTTCCGCCCTTTGCTCTGCCTTCCCAGGCCGATCTTCTTCGCCATTTCCGAACGCTCCTTCGCATAGGCCGGCGCTACCATCGGGTAATGCGCTTTTAGGCTGTACTTCTCGCGATATTCGCTTGGCGTTAATTCGTGGCTGGTCCTTAGATGCCGCTTGAGGGTTTTTTGTTTCCTGCCACATTCAAGGCAAAAAAGAGCGTCCCTTGACATGGATTTCCTTACCGATACAGCTGGTGTCGGCTTGGCTGAATCCTCCGACGCACTCCCGGCCCGTGCAAGCACATCGTGAACGGATCGAATAACGAGTGGCAATTCATCAGGTGCAACGTCGTTATTGGAAACGTGTGCACTGACAATGTCCGCCGCCAATCTTAGAGCTTCTGACACTTGCTCCTCCCTAAAGTATGTTGTTGTGGGCCCCACACCCGTCCTGAGAGATACAGTGCTTGCTAGAAACACTCAAGGCCCAACCTTGGGATGCAGATGATAGAATTACGCAGTCGCTAGAGCCCGTATTTGGATTATGCTATGCTAGCTGGGGCGTTACGTGCCACCAGCTCGGTCCATTGAAAGCTGTCGCCGGCGACAAGTTCTGAGTTGGAGCTACCACAGATAAAGTGTCGAACTGGGCCAGTAAACACTTGATGGAGGGATTCAACCCTATTATCCGGGGCGATCGGAAAAAGCAGAGGCGTCGATCCATCGCCTAGCGGTTCGAGCCAAAGAAATGCCACACTCACTTTGGATACTTTCTGCATCAAATGTTGCCAGGGTCGTTTGCAGGAAACCTTAACGCCCCTTCGTAATGGAGCATACGAATGTACAATATTGGTTTTGGCTACAGAAAAATCCTGCTGGCGGCGGTTACTGGATTATCTTTTGGAATCGCGCACGGCCAAGTTCATGCGGACGATCCGGGAATGGGGGCTGTTGGGCACGCGGAGGAACAGGGCCTTGATGCATTAGATTATTTTGACGCGCTGGATCGAGAAGTCACAAAGGAGGCAGAAGAATTTGCGCACCAAGAACAAATGCGCTTCAAGGATGAGGAATGGGACACACTGGAACTTCTTGACGAACTAGAGCGCAAAGACCGAAAGGCCGAAAGAAAAAACAAACTCAGAAACAACGAACTATATGGGGAAGAGGAATGGAACTCACAACGCCGTGTAAATAAGTTGGAAAAAAGAACCAAAAAAATAAATGATGAGCAATTTGTATTTAAGGGATACCATATAACGCATCTTGCTTCCAGACAAAACAACAAAAATGCAAGACCGAGGTATAGTTGGAAAAATGTCGAATTTCTTTGACGACAACTTCGCGCAAGAGTAGGCGTTACATCGACCGCCGGAAGATGCGCGTCGCCGCGAGAATTGCCCGGACGGTATACCGATTTTTCGTGCGCAATCCGTCCCCGAATTCGAGGTGTTTCACGATTGGTGGCGGACCAAAACGTTGAAACATGCCTGGAAGACAGCTATTGCGGGTGGTCAGGAAAAATGCATGCGCCAATGTACACCAACGGGCGACGTGCTCTCTGTGCAATTCGCTCCGTTCAGGGATGATCACCAAATATCTTTGGTCTTCGCTCTGAAAACGGCGTACACCAACCGATTAGATAAGGTATTCGAATAACAAATCTCGAAGAAAGTACAATCCCAGAATCAATATGACCGGCGAAATATCTATTCCGCCGAGTGCGGGCATCAGACGGCGAATCGGCGCAAGAGCCGGCTCGGTTATGCGGTGAACGAAATCCCCGATCATGTACACCACGCGATTGGTGGTGTTGACGATGTTGAAGGCGACGAGCCAACTCAACACGACGTTTATGATCAAAATCCAGATATAGAGAGTAATCAACGTATCGACGAGTTTGAGAAAAGCGTACATGGGATGAATGTATGTGCGAGTTCACATGAGAGACGGGTCGCCGGGAGTATATCCGATAGTTCGTCCAGGGGCAGCCCCGATATTGACATCCCGCGGGGGAGTGCCGAAGAGTTGGTTTTCGGCTGCTGGGATCAGCAAAATCCACCATTGCGCAGCGGCCCAACGTCGGATACCATGAAGAAAATTAAAAAGGTGTAAAATGTAGTCGGCGGGCCAACTGTCGACAGACAAGCGTACAGGGAGATTGCTAACAGCCTAGTAAACATCACACAACATTTGCAGTGCATCTAGGGTTCCGGCTTGCGCGAACCGCGCGGGCGCCTGGTCCGAGAGATGCACTCTCGGCCACGCAGATGCGTGGCAGGGAGACACGGCGGGCCAAAATCCCGGGAGAACGACTGCTGAGGTAGGTTGCTGCCAAACGTTCTCCCGCTTCGCACGACAGACCTCCGCAGAGAACCAAGAAATTGCGTAACAGCAGGAGGTACGTGATGATTAGAACAACCCATAAAGCTTTGCTCGCGGCAGTGTGCGCCGCGCTGTTATTGGTTCCCATGTCGGCCCAAGCGGAAAGGACCAATTTCAAAATCGCCTGGTCGATCTATGTCGGTTGGATGCCGTGGGGCTGGGCCGGTGACAACGGAATTCTTAAGAAATGGGCCGATAAATACGGCATCACCATCGAAATCATCCAGATCAACGACTACATTCAATCGATCAATCAATACACCGCCGGTGAATACGACGGCTGCTCCATGACTAACATGGACGCATTGAGCATTCCGGCGGGCGGAGGAGTCGATTCGACGGCATTGATTATCGGTGATTTCTCCAACGGTAACGACGGAATCGTTGCCAAAGAAGGCATCACGCTCGCCGGACTCGCCGGCAAAACCATCAATTTGGTCGAATTGTCGGTGTCTCACTATTTGTTAGCACGTGCACTTGATTCCGTTTCGCTCGCTGAAAGAGACCTCACCATGGTCAATACGTCTGACGCTGATATGGTCGCCGCCTTCAACACCCCAGATGTCGAGGTCGTAGTCACATGGAATCCGCTTTTGACGGTCGTGCGCGAGGTTCCCGGCGCCGTTAGCCTTTACGACTCCGGAGATATCCCGGGCGAAATCATCGACATGATGGTCGTCAACACCGACGTGCTGAACGAAAACCCGAAGTTCGGCAAGGCCCTGATCGGTGCCTGGTACGAGACTATGTCGATCATGTCGCAGAATGATGACGTCGGAATCGCGGCGCGAACTGACATGGGCGATGCCTCGGGAACCGATCTCGCCGGCTACGATCATCAGCTCAACACAACGCGTATGTTCTATGATCCGGCCGAGGCGGTCGAATTCAACCGTAGTGAACAGCTCATTCAGACCATGAACTACGTGCGCAATTTCCTTTTCGATCACGGTATTCTCGGCGAGGGCGCGCCAAGTCCGGATTATGTCGGTATGAGCTTCCCCGGCGACAAAACCCTGGGCGATACCGGCAATCTGAAATTGCGATTCGACGACAGCTACATGCAGATGGCGGCCGACGGGAAAATTTAGTCTCCTTTCGGGTAGCGAAAATTGCCTCGTCTCATTAACCGGCGGCCAGGATGGTTGGCGTCATCGTATTTGACGGCGATTCCGTTCATCATCCTGATCGTCGCCTATTTCACAGCGTCCCACATCCGCTTGTCCGAGAATCCTAACGACAAGCTCTTACCTTCGATCGAAAAATTCGGCGCCGCCATCAACAGGCTGGCGTTCGAGGAGGATCGGCGGACCGGACAATACACCCTTTGGGTGGATACGGGTGCGAGCCTGGCGCGGCTGGGTATGGGTATCGGGATCTCCACCGCGATTGGGCTCATTCTAGGCATTGCCATCGGTCTCATCCCCTATATCCGCTCGACTCTTGCACCCTTGGTGGCGGTGATATCGCTCATACCGCCGCTGGCGATTTTGCCTATATTGTTCATCATCTTCGGCCTCGGCGAGGTGGCCAAAGTGGTGCTGATCATCATCGGCATAACACCCTTCCTAATTCGCGATTTGTCCCAGCGGGTCATGGAGATCCCGATCGAGCAAATCGTTAAGGCGCAAACTTTGGGCGCCAACTCGTGGCAAATCATAACCCGCTTAGCGCTGCCGCAAGTTCTGCCGCGGCTGATCAGTGCCGTGCGTCTATCTCTGGGGCCGGCCTGGCTCTACCTCATATCGAGCGAAGCCATCGCCGCGACGGCAGGCATGGGGTATCGGATTTTCTTGGTACGCCGGTATTTGGCGATGGACGTGATTATTCCCTACGTGGTGTGGATCACCGTGTTGGCGTTCCTTCTCGATTACCTGCTCCGTTTCATCTCCCGTCGCAGTTTCAAATGGATGGGTGGCGAGGCAACCACACTATGACCGAGGTCAGCGCCCGCCACGTCTCGCAATCCTATGGCGACAACAAGGTCCTTGAGAACGTTAACCTCGACGTGGGCGACAAGGAATTTTGCGCCATGTTCGGCGCCAGCGGGTGCGGCAAAAGTACGTTTCTGCGCATCCTGCTTAGCCAGGAACAACCCAAGGGTGGCGAAGTCTTTATCGACGGCGAACCGATCGCGTCTGAACCCGGTCGCGACCGCGGCGTCGTATTTCAGCGCTATTCCGTTTTCTCCCATCTTTCAGTAATCGAAAATCTTATTTTGGCGACCGAGTTCGATCAGGCGCCGATGTTCGGCCGGCTGTTCGGGCAAAAGCGCAAGAAGGCAATGGAATCGGTCGAGCACATGCTCGAGGACGTCGGCTTAACCGCTGCCCGAAACAACTACCCGATGGAACTCTCTGGCGGCATGCAGCAGCGCTTGGCGATTGCTCAAGCACTTCTCAGAAAGCCCAAGATACTGTTGCTCGACGAACCCTTTGGCGCCCTGGATCCCGGAACTCGGGCGAACATGCACGAGATTCTTTTGAAGCTGTGGCGCGATACGTCGATGACTGTGTTCATGGTAACCCACGATCTGGAGGAGGGGTTCAAATTGGGCACGCGCCTCGTGGTCTTCGACAAAACGCGATGGGACCCAGATTTTCCCAACGCCTACGGCGCTACGATCGTTCATGACGTCAGTTTGGACCAATCCGCCGAATCGGCCGAGGTGAAGGCGCGAATCCGTGACCAATTATCACAATCTCAGACTCGCAGACCAAGAGAGGAAAAAGACGATGAAGCCAACTGACCGCGAGATGACATGCCAACCCCGGAGGGATCACTGGCTGCCGGGGCATCGGCGCCAACACCATCCCGACTTCGACAGGATGCGTCTTCAGGGCTGGAAGGCTGCGCAAAAAGAAGCTGAAATTCCCGGCGATGCTTGGCGCAAGGAGCGCGAATGGGCACTGAGAGTCGGCCTCACGGGCGCCGACAGTATTGAAGACAAGAGTATTCCCACTTTCGCCCGCGGAGAGCTCCCTCACTACGCCGGAATTAATACCTTTCTCAAAGCACCGTACATCGAGGACGTCAACAAAGTTGGTCAATTCGACGCGGCCGTGCTTGGCGTACCGTTCGACAGCGGCACGACCTACCGACCGGGAACGCGGTTCGGTCCCCAAGGCATGCGCCGTATCTCGGCTCTATACACTCCCTACAATTACGAGCTCGGAGTTGACTTGCGCGAACAAATGACACTTTGCGACGTGGGTGACGTATTCACAATTCCGGCCAATCTGGAGAAATCCTTCGATCAAATCTCTCGCGCCGTATCACACGTGTTTTCCAGCGGCGCCATGCCGATCATCATGGGGGGCGATCACGCCATCGGCTTCCCCACCGTTCGTGGCGTCGCCGCGTGTACCTCCAAACGGATTGGCATCGTTCATTTCGATCGGCACGCCGACATTCAGGAAAAGGATCTCGATGAACGAATGCACACAACACCTTGGTTCCACGCCACGAATCTGCCAAACGTGCCGGCGACAAATTTGGTGCAGGTCGGCATTGGTGGTTGGCAGGTGCCACGCGAGGCCGTCGCCGTCGCCCGCGAACGGGACACCACCATCATCACCATGCGGGACATGGAAGAGCTGGGCGTCGACAAAGTCGCCGAAATTGCCTTGGAGATTGCTTGGAAAGATGCCGATGCCGTTTACTTGAGCTACGATATCGATAGCGTGGACTGCGGTTTTGTTCCGGGCACCGGTTGGCCGGAACCGGGCGGATTTCTTCCCCGGGAGGCCCTATCCCTGGTTGGCAAGGTCGCGGCGGAGGGCCTATGTGGAATGGAGATTGTCGAGGTATCACCACCTTACGATACCTCCGATATCACGTCTCTATTCGGCGTTCGCATCATTGTCGATGTGTTGGGAACCTTGGTCGCCCATGGCAAGCTCGGCGCCCACAAGGGAATCATCGACAAGCCACAAACCATTCCGGCAGGGCCCTAGCCCATGGCGGACATTGGCAGGGTGGGCCAAGAGGGCAAGGCGTACCGTGGAGACCACCCGCGCGACCATAATTCGCGGGGTGGCGAAACGCATCTGCATTCCCATCCGCACATCTCGGGTTCAGCGCGGATCAAGCATGAGGAACGGATCCTCGCTGAAGCGTTTATCGAAGGTTTCGTCGCCGCCGATGACAAAGTGAGTTTTTTGCGGCTTGCCAACATTCCTTTTGAAATTGACAGCGGGGAAGGTACATCGCTCAAGCTTGTCGATGTCGAGGTCAACAACGCGTTTCAAGTCGGTACGGCGTCGCCCGGGTTCGCATCTAAGGAGCTGGTATACCATCCCTACCCCGGGTCTATGGTTCGCGAGCGTACCGAAATGATTTTCGTCTACGTATCGATGAGGGAGCGCCGGGAGATCAATTTGCTGGAGCACTTAGGCAACCTGCAGCGCAACGGCGACTCCGGAACCACGTACGGAGCACGTTCCGAGGAGTAAGCATCTAATCCGTTAATATCGGCCAGATACTCGACCAATGTTCTAATTGCTTCAGCAAAATGATGAGTACCGATTCCACCAGTTCACGTTGTTCGGTTGGCCAGTGCGCATGCGATCCGAGGCGTCGCGGCGCCAAGGCGTGCAAGTCTTTGGGAATCCAGTGGTCACGAAAAATTGTGGCATGAAATTGAAAATCGTGTTCTGACCGCCGGTTCGGAGGAGGCCAACTCGGCAACCAGGGTATGACTTGAGCTAATCGGTATTGGCCGGGGGCAAGGAATCGCCTATGTCCGCGGGGTCCCTTCGTTATATGGAGCAACTTTTAGTTAAAGGGATGAGCAGAGAAATGCAGACACGAGAAATGACGCAAGATACGTCTTGGCGTGTAATGGTGCCTGGAGTGGCGCTGAGCGCGTTGATGGCGTTCGCAGTATTTGGTGTTCCGGCGGCCTTGGCGGGCGAAGAAGAGATGGTATCGGTGGCGGACGTGGTTCGCGATCCGGCTGATGTTCCGCCCCCGATTGGCTCGCGTGGACCTGGTTATGTGAAAGTGGAGCTGGAAGCGAAAGAGCTGGTGGGTCAGCTGGACGACGGCACGACCTATCGATTTTGGACGTATAACGGGACGGTTCCTGGCCCATTGATTCGTGCGCGCGTGGGTGACACGGTTGAGGTTCGCTTGGCGAATGCGGAAGACAGTTGGGCGGCGCATTCGATTGACTTGCACGCGGTGAATGGTCCGTTTGGCGGTGCGCGGGCGACGGATGTGGATCCGGGGCAGGCGCGATCGTTCAAGTTCAAGGCATTGAGCCCTGGGCTGTACATTTACCACTGTGGCACACCGATGGTGGCGCACCACATATCGAGCGGCCTGTATGGTTTGATTCTGATTGAGCCGGAGGGTGGTCTTCCGGAGGTTGATCGGGAGTTTTACGTGGTACAGGGCGAAGTGTACACGACCGGCGAGAAGGGCGACGGCGGCATGCAAGAGGCTGATCTTGAGAAGATGCTGGACGAGCAGCCGGAATACGTGACGTTCAACGGGACGGTTGGCTCGTTGACGACGAAGAAGCCGATGCACGCGACGGCGGGTGAGACGGTACGCATCTTCTTTGGCGTTGCCGGTCCCAACATGACGTCGGCGTTTCACGTGATTGGCGAGATGTTCGACAAGGTGTACACGCTGGGCAGCGCGACGGCGGTGGACCCGGAGATTCAAACGATCACGGTACCGCCTGGGGGCGCGGCGTTTGTTGATTTCAAGATCGACGTGCCGGGCACCTATGTGCTGGTTGACCATGCGCTGTCGCGCCTGGAGCGCGGAGCGGCGGGCCTGATCATTGCCGATGGCGAGGATGATCCCGAGATCTTCTCAACCATCCCAGCGGAGACCAACTAAGATATAAAACACGCATTTCGCGTGGCTTGAGGGGCGGGAGAAATCCCGCCCCTCTGTATTTTTGACAGACGGATCAGCTGAAAATCATGGCCCTTCCCTCAAAAACGAAAGGGCTTGGAAGAAAAGAATTTCGCCGACCGTAGGTTATAAACTCAAAAGAATTCGCCCGCTCGTGGAGAAAGGATCTGCTTTACCTCGCGTTCTCCGCAGCGTTCTTTGATGCCGGCGTCTCTTGCCCGCTGCCATTTGGTCTGAACCTCGTCGTCGAAAATGATCGCCTCGTCGGCAAAAGCAACAGTCCAGGCCTCTTCCTCCAATTCCAATTCCAATTGGCCTGCGCCCCAGCCTGCGTACCCGAAGGCAACCAAAGCATGGCGCGGGCCGGTGCCATCCGATATTGCGCGTAGAATGTCGTAGTCGCGAGATAGCGCGGCGCATCCGTTTACGACGGTGGTTTCACGGCCGAAATAGTCGGACGAGTGCAAGACGAATCTTAACTGGGGCATGACTGGTCCACCATAATGGACGCGCAAGTATCCTGGCACCTGATCGTCGTCAAAAACGGTGCCGTCAAGCAAGCTGCCAAGCGGTTGTTTTCCTAAGGCGCGATTGATGACCAATCCCATTGCTCCCGTCTCGTCGTGCTGCACCATGAAAATCACCGTTCCGCTAAAACGCGGATCAGCCATTTCTGGAGTGGCGATAAGAAGCTTTCCGGTCAGGCTATCGAATTTGGAAAAATGGTCGGGAAGTGGCGATTCGGCTGGCGGTCGCGCGGCCATGCATGTGGTTGCCACGAAGATGGCGCACACCGCCGTCGTCATATGGAGAATCTCTCGCATGTACATTGGTTACCCAACCAAAGCGAAAAGGTCACCCCAAAATCTTCAGCGCCTAACTTTCTTGCCGGGCGGATGTTATCAATTCGTCAATGATTTCCGGCCCATCCTTCGGGCAAATGCACTTACATCTGAAATTCATTGCGCGCCTGGCCGCTGTGATTGTATTTCCGCAACTAATTACGGGGTGTGTTCTGCCTCCCGTGGCGAAAGCAGTGAGCTTGTCGCTGGATGGGGCCAGCCTCGCAGCCAGCGATAAGACCATCGTTGACCACACGTTCTCACACCTGACTCGAAGCGATTGCGCATTCGCCCGTACCGCTGCGGGCGGCAAGTGGTGCGCCGACCCGCGTGATCGAAAGCCGAACTGGCAAGAAATTCAGGCTTCGATTCTGTTGCGCGCGAGATACGGGCTTGGCGAAGCAGATGTCCCGAGTTCGGACACATACGAAACCTCCTCTCGGCGGGTTGAATTCATCACCGACCCGTGGGGTCGCCGCATCGCCAGGCTTGACGGTTTTGCCGAGTCGACCAGCCTTTTCGGCATTGTCGGAGAACACGGAGCGCTGGAAGTCTATGCCCATGAAACCCATGACCGGAATTCCGGCGGCGGTTTGACACTCGTCTTCACATTGCCGGGCTATGCCGACTGGCCCAACCTTTTCGTGGGCGTGGTGCTTCACGGCACTCTTTACACCATGGAGGATATCATCGTCTAAGGCAACTTGACGTCCCATGGAATCGGCACAAACATCTTCATCAGCGCCTATACGCGCAGTCGGTTGGCTAATTTTTGCGGCAGAGATTAAGGGCGATATAGGGTGGCATGTTGCTATGAGGTCGCCCGCCACCGGTGCTGCTCATTAGGGCCGGTGAGTCTCCACCTTGGGGAAAACGCTCGTTAAGGATTAGCATGAACTTCCGCCTTCCCGTGAGGGCCGGACTTCCCATACCTGCCTCCACTGTGTTCGCGATATAATATTGCTCGAGGCCCGGGCCACCATGGCTGTGCGCTGGCAACTCCTCAGACGTAATACGGTGGCCGAAGGCGCCGCCCGTGGCGCGAAACGGCAAGTGAACCTTGGACGCACCGGTTTCATCCTTGGCCTGACGATTGCCTGCCGGATCACCGGCACCGATGATAAACCGCCCTAAACCGTCGACAAATGGTGTCCACCCGTTGGGACATCCGCTTTCGATGTCGAACGCCATAATCGCGCCGGCGGGAAATTCGCCAGGTGGTCCCGGTTCACCAGGGATTCCTTGCGGCCCGGTCGGACCTGGTTCGCCTTGGGGGCCAGTTGGACCAGGCTCACCTGCGTCTCCAGATTTGCCTGTTGGGCCAGGAGGCCCCGGTGGTCCGGATGGTCCCGGCGGTCCAGCAGGGCCAGGCTCACCTGGCTCTCCGGCAGCACCGTGCATCTCATCGGCGTATTGGGCGAGTAAGGATTCCTCAATGGCTGCCATAAAGTCGGCGTTTCCCACCAAATCGTCAGCTGTTTCGGTGCCAACTCGCGCAGCCAATCTTTCGAGGCTCGCCAGTCGTTGATGAACGAGATAGCCGTAGTAGGAGGCACCACCCGTCGCCGCGACGAGGAGAAGGAATAAGAACAAGTTCGCGATCCACCGACCAACGCTGCGTGCCATAGATCTTCCCCCTATGTGTTCAGTCCACGTGCAGTTTGGCTAGGCGGCGTAACCTCCCCGGCGCGGAGGCGGCGAATCTGTCTGTCTAACGCCGTCTGCTCAACCTATTCTATCAAAGCTTTACGCTCGCGAAACGGAAGATCCGCGAAAGGATAAGTGGTATGCGGAAAGGTGGTGGAATTCCACGCCACCGCATATCGTCGGCGTACCGTGTAAATGTTTCCCAAAAACGCTTGATTGCAACGTTAGCGGTCGCGACAATGTAGCTAAATTCATTGGTCAGGTGTATGACGTCAATGTGTTGTGTCGGCGCGACGGGTCACGCCATATCAACGCTAAGGGTATGATTCGCGAGCCTTTCGCTCGTTATGTCACGTTGCGTTCTTTATGCTGGCCGAACTAGTATGGCCGCCAAATACCGCGTAGATTTCCAGTAATTTATCAAGGGCGTAGCGGGTCGTCTGGCTTCACCGGATTGGCGGATCACGAGAGGAGGTCAAATATGTATCGGTTTTTCGCCGTCATCGTTTGGGCGTCGTTAGTAATTGTACCGGTCGCGGTCGAGGCTGGAACCTTGGCGAAGATTGACGAGTTGGAAAGGCAGTTTAACGAGTATGATCGCCGGCTGTCTGCCATAGAAGGGAAAATCGAGCTGTTGCTGGATTATCTGCGCAAAGGGCAAGGGCCGGTCGTCAGCCGTTCTCCCGAAATTCAACGTCCTATGGGGGTCGATGGCGCGGGGATGGGCAACTCGCCGTTTTCGACCACGGTACGTCGGCGAGTTATGGAAGATAGCACGAACGTTTATCAGCGACCATCAGCAGGCAGTACGGTCATCGCCCGAGTTAACGCGGGAACTTGGTTGGATGTCCGGGATCGCACGGAGAACGGAAGCTGGTACCAGGTTATTTTGCCTGGTGGCCAAAATGGTTACGTCGCTGACCGGTTCTTGGAACCCGTACGTTGAGTTGTCCCACTTCGTTACCGGGTTAGGATTTCCAAGGGACACTGAGGTGCAAGAACGCTAAACATTCGCCAAGGTCTTGATTCGTCCTGTCTTCGTGGAAAGGTTGGGACCTTAGCTATAGAGCGACAATCTGGGTGAGAGCCGCGCGTCAATCAGGATGAGATTCCCGGCGGCAGCGGCGAGGG
>JAAXGF010000056.1 GCA_012267605.1 Alphaproteobacteria bacterium
GAGTTGCGGAAGTCGGGCTAGCATTAGACATATGATCGAGGCGCAACGACAACGCGTGATGCTCGTCAACGAGGAATCCGAGCTGCGCCGCTTCACGAAACAAAAGCCGGCAACCCAGTTCCTTCTTATCCAAGTCGGCCATGCCGAGTTCGCCATCGTGGATGGCGCCGCCGAGATCGAGAGAGAAAAACAGCCGCTGCCAAAAACGCCATTCGAAGGTCAGCCCGGTGTACAGCGAACTAGTGTCGTCGGAAGTATTGAAGTTCACGCCTACATGTGGCCGCGGCGAGCCTATCGCGTCGAACAGCGCGCCGTGAAGGGGCGTGAAGCGCACGCCGGCCGTCAGATCGACGTCGCTATTCTCTTTTTTACTGACAAATACGCCAGTGTCGTGGTGCGCTACTCCAAACCAAACTTCCGAAACCCCAAACGCCGACTGACGGGACACCTCGTCCTCCGACACGAGATCATTCTGCTTCGTCACAGCATGGGCGGGTGCTACCTGCGCAGAGGTCCTAACGGGTGGTGTCGCGGTCGCGCCAGCGACTCCCGCTGCCGCAGCAATCGAACCGGGGAATCCCGGAAACGCATGACTAGCGCTCCGCGCGGTAGCGTCTCTTTCGCCGGGTGCCGCCTGTACCGCATACTTGACAATGGGAGACACAGAGAACCAGGGTAGCGAGAGATAGCGTCGATCACGGCGCTACTAATGGTCGCGGATCCGGCTCTTCGCCGCGCACCCTGGATCGCAGTGACTGGCGCGCTGTGCTCGGCGATAGCGCCGGTGACCGCAGCGTTGACGGTAAATCCTTGGTCCGCCCTAACTGCCGCGTCAATCGCCGCTGCGGCATCGGACGGTATGACGCTTTGCTGAACCGAGGCAGGCGCCATCAAGGCGACAGCCGCTGCAGCGCCAATCCAGTACCACCACCTCCCCCCATGCCTCTCCGCCATGGCTTCAACTCCCCAAATCCATTTGCGGGACTACATAGCTTAGGCGAGCCTGCGCCACCAGTCACGATCGGCTTCGGTTGTCCGGTAGGTGATACCTACCAGTGCCAAACTCGTGGGTATTTGTCCAACAACTCGGGAAGATCGCTGCGGACCAACGGGATCGGACCATCGATTATATCGGTCCTCTCGATCCCGCGCTCCACGAGATCCTCGTTGACCACATACACGGCCACGCCCTTGGCGATCAAGCCAGCGACGTCCTCCAATAAGCGGGGGCTCATTCTCTGTTGCCGAGCACCGAAAGCAAGCGGCGGAACTTTCTGGCCCCTGACCACATAGCTGACAGCGTTGCCGCGCATCAAAACGTCGATCTTCGCGCCCGCGCCCTTCATCGCATGAGTCAGCCAAACAATTGTATCGTCCTGTTCCTCCAGAGTCGCACGATATGCGGACTCGACGATATTTAGAGTTTTCATAGCACTGTCTATTTTGCAGCGATAACCAGGGTGTTGTCAGACTCTTCGGCCATCTTCCAAAGGTCGGCTGGAGTGCCACGCCGCACTCCCGGGATGGAATCGCCAGCACCCCTTTCGTCAACGCAAAGACCACAGTTCAACCAGTCAAGTCGACCACCGTTCCGTTCGCACTCCTTGATCAAGGCCGCGACCCACTCACGGGTTTGTGGATGGTCCTCCGCCTCAACGTCCAATCCATGCACAGCATTGGCGTGTGGTTTTTGTAAGGCAAAAGGAAGAAACACCGCTCCCTCGTAAGCAAATACGTTGACGTTGTAACCCCTGCGCGCCGCGATATCGACGAGGCGTAGCGCAGTGGTGGACCGCGCATCTTCGTACGGCGGATCCATCAACGCGAAGGTGAGCGTGGTTTTCGCCATGAAAATTCTCTCCGAGTTTTGCCGTGACCTAGTGCCAAATCGCCTTACGGCCCTCGGCCAACTGATCAACCACAATGTCGAGTGGCGCAGCGGCAACGCCGGCGATCAACTTGTCGGTGCAAATTCCCCGTTCCGCCAACGCAAAACTGTCCGCCAAAACCACCACACCCGCAGCCGCCAGATCGGCCAGCAATTTCGATTGCGCGCCTGATCGCGCAGGCAACACACCATTTTGGACAGGAAAAAAGGTCACATCGTTACCTGCAGCCGCCAAACGCTCGGCAAGAAGGCAAAAATGCGCACAGTCATTCGAGTCGAAAGGGTCGCGCGATTCAATCAATAGATATTTTGCCATACCGCTTAAGCCGATCCATGATTACGAACTCAGGCAACATAATCAGTCTCGGTCGCCGACTCCACACGAAAACATCACGATAACCCCAACCTGAAAGTCTCTATTCGCTACTATTGCGCGGCGCGGAATTAGGATGCCTTCCGACCAAAATTCCGCGGCGACACCGCCGCTATGATTCGTAGAATTAAGCGTACTTTTTATCGAACTATCCCGACTTCCGCAACTCGGCACGCGTTTCGGCTAATGTGACGATTTTCCGGCCCGGAAAGTGGCGGATTTCCGGGCTTTGCTTCTCCAGAACGGCGTGTAGTGCCGACCTACCCCCTTGATCTGGCTGGCAAAGCACCGGACGCTTTGCCCATGTTCGTGCGCTGCAAGAGACGCTTCAAAGACGGCAAGGAGCACCGCTACTGGAGCGTGGTGGAGAACGTCCGGGTCCGCGGCCGCCGGGTCGTTCAGCGCCACATTCTCTATCTCGGCGAGATCAACGACAGCCAGCGCGCTGCCT
>JAAXGF010000303.1 GCA_012267605.1 Alphaproteobacteria bacterium
GGTTTTTAGAAGTGTCCAATTTATTTATCGGACGTGCATCTCACCTAGTCGAAGAATGTGAGGAGAAGCTATTCGAGCCTTAACGCAACGACCATAAATGCTGGGCGGCGTGCATCTTGTGAGATAAATAATAGTCAATGCGGTCGGCCAGCAGCGACATGACCAATTCATCATAGGCCATGCCGTGTTCGCCAATTCCCGCACAAACCCGATTTTCCGCTTCGCTACCCGGCGCCCCAATATCCGGCATGGGATTTATTTTTAATACATGGAGGTGGCCGTCGGCGTCGGCGCGCACAGCGATTCGCGCCAGTGTCTGCACGTTAAAATCGAGGAAAATTCGCTGTGCCAAGGCTGTCAAGCCTTCGTACAGTTCAGGCTCCGCCGAGACGCTAACAGGGTGAAGCGTGCCATTAAGTTTTTGTGCGTCGTCCTGTACGAAAAACGGCTGATCTGGTTCGTGGACACACTCCAAAACCGAAAATGTAAACGGGTTTGTGCTGATTACCAGTTCACCGCCCCGGCTAATCACCGGGCCACAAACCGAGATCGAGAATTCGCGCCCGGGCAAAAAGCGTTCGACAAGAACGAGATTTTTCGTTGCCAGGTATACTTCGGAGACGGCTGCCGACAAGTCCTCGGCCTTATTCAGCAAACGTAGATTTCGAGCGTCGCAGCCGTGGACCGGCTTGACGACGAAGGGCCCCGAGCCATCGCCAAACGCAACCCAAAACCGTGAATTGATTTCCGGCAAGAACGGTCCGCGCGCGCTGTCCCAAGTAATGTAGGGGGCGGTGGGTATTCCCGCATTGTGCAATTCTCGCTTAAACGAATGCTTTTGTCCGAGGATGCTGGCGTTCAGCGGCCCATGCCCGACATAAGGAATACCGGCCATCTCGAGGAGCGCGGGTAAATGGCACGACGGATTTTCGCCTTGGACGCCAGTGCTGCTATTCCACGCAAAGTGAATGTTGTTCTCGCGCAGGCGCTGGCCCAAACAAATGTCTTCAGCAAACAATTCGACATTCTTGAAGCCATTCCGACCCAGCGAATCCGCGATGTTCGCTGCCGCGATCTCTTGGCTCTCTCCGTTTCGCGGGAGATTCGTCGGATATACGACGGCACCTTCACGACCGCGATCACCGCCGTAGATCACCGCGATGTTGAGTTTGTCGCGAAATTTCTCCATGAGACTGGGGAGCTGAGAAAATTCATAGCTCTTGCCCCAGTCACCATTAACCATTGGCGTCGGAACGTCGCGGCTTCGCAGTGGCTCATCCAACATGTTCCACTCCTAGGAATACGGCTTTCTGGTCATATCGTAATAATATTAAACAAGGATCAACGGGCTCTGATTATAAGCCAATTCCACATACTTGAGCCGTTCTCTCGCCAATGACGCCTCCCCTTCATCGACAATAGTTGATCCTCATTTGCGCTCGGAATCTGATTCATCTGATTCTGCGTCAGCACTCGTTTCGGTTTCTATGCCCTCCAAGTATTTGGCTGGCATGGACTGAGGACCGAGTGCACCAAGAGATAGGTAAATCTTCATCACGTCGTCGACGCTGATTTCGGGTGCCGGAGTCACTGCTTCCTTTCGAACAAAAATTAGCCCTCCCGACATCGGCACGGGCGACGTGGGAATATAGACGATGACGTGTTCCACACCGTCGACGGTGTAAACGTCCGGCCCCGGCTGAAGTGCCAAAGAGCGCACGCCGTGATTCGAGCCGAAACTGCAAAAAACGACGGTCATGCCTTTCATTTCGGTTCTCTCATCCGTCCTAAGAAGCTTCAAAATTTGTGAAACTGGCTTGTAGATCGTCCGGAACACGGGAACTTGGCTAAGCAGCGTACCGAGCGCGTGGTCAACCTTACGTTTGGCAAAACCCTTGATAAACACGCCAAGCAACCAAATCGTGGCTATGGCAAAAACCACACCCAGCCAAAATGCGACGTGCCCACTGTCCGGGCCAACTATTGCCGCACCGCTGTACGTCAAGAGCTTGCCAAAGAATGTGCCAGGACCAAGAAAATCCTTCAGAGCTTGAACCAACCATTGAATGATTGCGACGGTCAAAAAGATCGGCAAGATTACGAATAGACCGGCAAGAAAAGTTCCGATCAGCCCCTCGCTCCATATCCATTTTATCAAGCTTTTGGTACCGGCGACGGCTTCCCACCAAACCCATCGCAGAATTTTGAGTGTCGGTTTGAAATTCATAGCCCGCCTCCATTTTCCACGCAGGCCCAGCCGAGGATTTGCGGTCTGAGCCGCGTCTACGTCACCCTATTGAGCGCGGTGACACACGCCTCAATCCATAACTGGCGCGAAACAACCTTGTGCATCATCCCTATCACGCTCAACGGCTTGCGTTGGTCAGAATTTTAGTCGTGCGCCGGTCAAAGTGGTGAAGATATCGTCGAAATCCCTGTCGGGGCGATCATATACGTAGTTTCTTAGGCCGAGGAACACTTCCGCAGCTAATGGGTCGAGTTTCTGTACGAACTGAAAGCCGTAAACTTGCGCGTCGTCGCCGTTCACGTCGATATTATCGCCGTCGTAGTAATCTAACGACAATGCTGTCTTTCCAACAGTGAAGAAATGAGCTTGGTACCCGAGCTTGCCATATACGAAGTACTCATCGTCCCGGTTGTTCTGATCGGGATCGTCGTTCCCACTGGCGAAAGTGAGGCTGATACCCGTTGGTAGGTGAAGAGCGGAGAATGATCCACTGATGCGCTCTCCTTTCGAAAACGCGTTCTGGTCTGCAAATCCAAGCCCCGCTTCGAACTTTAATTTTTCATACTGCTTCGCGAAATGAGCGGCCACGTCCCATTGACTGTCAGCGAGTGCCGAAACGGATAACTTCAGCCCATGAAATTTTGGCGTGTCATACCGAATGCGGTCGTCGCGTCCGAGACCGTCAAGATTAGTAAAAGCATCGCGAATTCGAATCCGTTCAATACCATCGCACTCCTTGGCGCCCGCGATAGTACAAGCGAGTAATCCTGAATCGTCATCACGGAAAAATAGGCCACCGGCACTGTCGTCCACGTCCGAAGATCCCACCACACCTGTCCCCGAGAGATCTTTTTCTGCCGTCTTGTTGCTGGCGGAGTCGCCTTGGCCAAGCCAAACTCGGCCGAGCTGCCGGTGATCAAACCAAACCTCCAACTTTCGCTGGGTAAAGTTATCGACCCCAGCGTTACGCTCATCAATCTGGTTCACATTCTGCGTGGAGTTCGATTCGAACTGAACCTCGAAATTCGTTCCCGCGGACCAATATTCGCCCAGAGTTCCTTTTCCCCGCGCCCGTAATCGAGTTGAAGAGTTATCATTGTCAATGAAAAGAACATCCCCGTTGTCACCGTCGTCGTATATCAGAGCAGCACGATTGACCTGACCCGATATCGTTAGCTCGATCTCTTTCTTGCCGGAACGGACCACAGCATGTGGATTTTTTGGTTTGTCCGACTTGGCCGCCCTTTTTGCAGCCTCCTCGTTGGCGCGCACCTTTTCCTTAAGTTCAAGAATTTGTTGCTCAAGGCTCTTGATCATACCCATGAGCTCTTCATTGGTTTGCGCCGCAGCGGGAAAGTCGCAAATCGCCACCGAGGCGATCACCGCGGCAATCGACCAACGCCCGTCAAGTCCCGTAGACAAATGGCGATTCATCAAGCTTAACCCCTTCCCTCACCAGACAACCGGAAATACGTGTAATGCCAAGTTTTGGAGCCTATTTCAGCACTGACAAGGTTGCAACCAGACAACGACTTCCATCATGCCCTCATCAGGGTATCTCATTGAGAATTTTCCCAAACCCGCTACTCAACCGGCATTGGTTCACAGTTCATTTCTTATTAACCATTCGATGCTATATGATCCGGTTACTCTCCCTCAGTTTCGGAGAGTTCGTCCCTCGACTGGCCCCGCCGCTTCGGTGGGGCCTTTTTTGTGTGAGCCAAGCAGGATCGAGAACCGTGTTTCGATACATGCGCTTCGCAATTGTTCGACGATGTCATAGCCCCGGTCATAAATCCCGCTATCGACTTTCGATCCCCTCTACCACTCCATTCCGCCTTGACGATGGCCACCCCCTATGGCAAGAACGCGGTCGAATGGGGTCTTTGGGGGAAGACTTTTCCACGTGGATGCCCCCATCGTCGCCAAACCCCAGTTGTAGCCGACGTTTAATCAATTTTGCCAAGCAGGCTTCAGTCTGATAGGCAGCCAACGGAATCTATCGCCACGGGTATCTATTCGCATCCACACCGCGCACCCAAACGCGCATTCGCTTATCGTCCGCCATCGTAGGCGGGAACTGCAGCAAGGCGAATTGTGGCCCTTAGAAACGGCGATTATTCCAAACACGGAGGTGGAATTCATGTCCATTAATTTGTCGAAGGGACAAAGGATCAGCCTTGAAAAGGAAGCTGGAAAAGCGCTAACGCGCGTCGCCATGGGCCTTGGATGGGGTACCAAAACCGTCCATAGTTCCGGTTTTTTCGGTTTCGGTAAGGGACCCAAGGAAGTTTCCGTGGATCTCGACGCCTCATGCTTGCTTTTCGACGCGCGCCAAACTCAGCTCGATGCGATTTGGTTCCGCCAATTGCGCAGCAAGGATGGCTCAATCCGCCATTCTGGCGATGATTTGTCGGGGGGTGGCGGCGCCGACCAGCCCAACGAAACCATAGTCGTTGATTTGACCTCGGTTCCTGCTGATGTGGCAAACATTATCTTCACCGTAAATAGTTTTACCGGCGAGGATTTCAGTGGGATCCCCAACGCGTTTTGCAACATTGTCGACGAGCAGACAGGCGTTGAGTTCGCCCGATTTAATTTGTCCTTGGAAGCCGGTGGCTATACCGGACTAATAATGGCAAAGCTATATCGTCACGAAGGCGAGTGGAAATTTCACGCGCTTGGTGAATCGGCCAGCGGTCGCACTTTCCACGAAATGCTTCCCCGCATCCAGCCTCATCTCGGATGATTCCACCGCAATGCAGCTAACAGCTGGCCAAAATATATCGATCAACCGACTGAGCCCTGAGTCGAAAATTGTCGATGTATCCCTCGTTTGGGAGCCACGCGATACTCCGTTGGAACTTGATGCGAGTGCCTTTTGTTTGACCGCAGCGGGAACGGTCCGCGGCGATGAGGATTTTGTATTCTACAACAATCCCCGCACCCAGGACGGGTCGGTTACCCGGGACAACCGTGGCCAAGTCTTCTCCCTAAGTTTGGAATCTATTCCCTCCGCGATCGAAAAGGTAGCCATTACGGCAACAATTCATGAGGGTCAAAAACGCGGCCAATCGTTCTCCAACTTGCCCAAGTTTACTTCCCATTTGCGCGATGGAAAATCTAAAGAACTTATCGCGAGCTACGACGTTGATACGGCATCCCTTAAGGAAACGGCCCTCATCGTGGCCGAAGTCTACCGGCGCAATAACGAGTGGAAATTTCGCGCTATCGGACAAGGTTTCGTTGGCGGGTTAGCACCATTAGCAACCAATTTCGGTATCACCGTGGCGGAACCAGAGCCACCGACCAGCGCCCCACCACTGCAACCCGCCCCGCCACAGCCTGCCGCTTCTCCTCCACCACAACCGGTTCCGCCGTCACCTCCAGCGCCCCCTCCCCGCTCATCGGTCCCACCAACCACCGCACCCTCCAGCGTCAGGCTTTCCAAGATCACTCTTGAGAAAAAGGGGCAAGCGGTTTCATTGGAAAAGAAAGGGAGCTCATTCGGCGAAATTACTGTCAATCTCAATTGGAGTTCGCAGCCCACCCGGAGCCGTGGCATCCTCGACGGAATATTCGGCGGCAAAGGTCCCGGAATTGATCTCGATCTAGGTTGCCTTTTTGAGCTGAAAGACGGGAAAGCATCAGGTATCCAAGCGCTCGGCAACCAGTTCGGACGATACGATCAGCTACCATATATTCAGCTCATGGGAGATGACCGGACTGGCACGGTTTCAGCCGGCGAAACCCTTCGCATAAACGGTCGCTATTTCGATGTCTTTGAACGTATCCTGATTTATGCGTTCATCTATGAGGGCGTGCCGAATTGGTCCCATGCAGATGGCCGTGTTACTGTCACGATACCTGGACAACCAACGCTTGAGGTACATCTCGACAACCATCGCAACGATATGCCGATGTGCGCTATTGCGATGATCGAAAACGAACAGGGCAACATTCGCGTCACAAAATTGGCCGAGTACTACCAGAGCCATATGCCGATGGATCGGGCGTACGGTTTTGGATTGCAGTGGCGCGCAGGTAGTAAGGATTGATCGACCGCGAATTTTCGCGGAAATACTGTGAAGGAGACGACAAATGGCCTTGGATTGGCTGAAGACCCGCTTCAACGAAATCAAAGGCGAGGTCAACAGCGAAATCGTTAAGTTCCGTAATCGAACGATGATGGAAGGAGTCGTCGCAGGTTGCGCAATGATTGCACATGCCGATGGCGTGGTTTCGCCTGAAGAGAAACAAAAGATGGCTGGATTTATGCAGCAGTCCGAAGCGCTCAATGTGTTCAAGATGGACGATGTGATCAAGACCTTTACAAGTTTTGCGGAAAAGTTCGAATTCGATCATCAAATTGGCCAAGCGGAAGCGTTGCGATCGATCGCCAAGCTAAAAGGCAAGAATGCCGAGTCCCGACTCCTCGTCCGTGTCTGTTGTATGATCGGCGCCGCGGACGGCAATTTTGATCAAAATGAGCGCGCGAGCACGGTGATGATTTGCCGTGAGTTGGGACTCGATCCGGCGGAATTCGATCTCTGAACCGGCTGCACGCGTACCAAGCCCCGCAACTGGAACTCACGGAGACGTAACGGCATGGAGCAACTAATTCTCGCCCTCGCGATCATTGTCGTCGCGTCAATCGTGATCATGTACGCTTGTGACAGCTTCGATCACGCCAGCGCATATCTCGGTCGGGATATGAAGCCCGGCGTAAAGGGCGCCACGATTAACGCTATCGCGTCGAGTCTTCCAGAATTGATGACTGCCCTATTCCTGCTATTTCTCTACCACGATCAGGACGGTTTCAGCGCAGGTATCGCGACAACTGCCGGCAGCGCCGTTTTCAACTCCGTTATCATTCCCATGCTGTGTATTTTTGCCGTTTGCTTTCGAGGTATAACCAAGAAAGTCACGACGAAAACCAAGTCTGGTCGCTCACGGACCAAGATCGTTTACGAAAAAATCAAGAACATACAGGTAGGGCGCGGAACTGTGCTCCGCGATGGTTGTTTCCTACTGATGGCCGAAGCCGCCTTGATCTATTTCCTCGGAGGAACTGTCATGGCGTGGTGGATGGGTGGCGTCCTAATGCTCATCTACGTTTTATATTTCTTGACGCTGATGCGCGGTTTTAGCGGCGCCGTCGATGACGACGATGACCATGAAGAAGATGACGATGATGACGGTCGAAAAAATTGGTTCGTCTCCTTATTTACTTTCGATTTTAATAGCTTGTTGTTTGGTGGACGGCCGCTGACAAAATTTTCGGCGTGGACGGTTCTTGGCCTGAGCACGACTGCCGTAAGCATCGCCTGCTGGCAACTCGCTGACGCCGTAATTCTGAGTTCAGAGGCCCTGGGCGTGCCGCCGTATTTCACCGCCGTTATCTTCGCAGCGGCGGCAACCTCCGTTCCAGACACCGTGTTATCCGTCAAGGACGCCTTGCGCGGTGACTACGACGACGCCATCAGCAATGCCTTGGGCAGCAATACGTTTGACATAACTGTCGCGCTCGGATTGCCACTACTTCTTTATGGATTTATTTACGGCGATGTCGCGTTGTCTGCATCGGATGGCACCACATCGGACGTTCAGGTTTTGCGCATAGTGTTATTCGGGGTCACCACATTCATACTGGCGACCTTCCTGATATCGCGAAGCGTGACGCTGCGAACCGCGTATATTCTATTGGGCACCTATACGGCCTGGATCGCGTTTCTGGTTTACAATCAGTACTACTTATGATGCCAATTCCCGTGAATGGGAATTGCCCCAAATAGCCTAGAGGAGAACCAACATATGGCAGTTTCACTTTCAAAAGGCGAGAAGGTATCTCTCCAAAAAGTCGCGCCTGGACTTAGCAAGGCGCACATCGGTCTTGGTTGGGATGAACGGGCCACCGATGGTTCGGATTTCGATCTCGACGCCTCCGCGTTTTTGTGCGACGCCAGCGGTAAGGTGCGCGGTGACGGTGACTTCATCTTCTATAACAATCTCAAATCAAACGACGGGTCGATCGAACACACAGGTGACAATTTGACCGGCGAGGGCGAAGGCGACGACGAGGTCTTGCGCGTCAATTTACCGAGCGTACCGCCGGACATCGCCAAGATCGTATTCACCGTTACAATCCACGAGGCCGACCAACGTAAGCAGAATTTCGGCATGGTGCAGAATGCTTTTATCCGCATCGTTGACGAGAACACCAAGGGCGAAGTACTGCGCTACGACCTCTCGGAAGACTATTCGACCGAGACCGCTATGGTTTTCGGAGAACTCTACCGTCACAACGACGAATGGAAATTTTCCGCTGTGGGCCAAGGTTATGCAGGTGGCTTAGGAGCGATGGCGAAACAATACGGCGTCAACATCTGACCAGTATCGGCCGCGGGGGATGCGCAGCCCCATGGCTTCGCACCCCAGTGGATCGTGCGCAAGGTGGCACTAGAATTCCTTCGAACAGGGAGGATTCCAATGTCCGAACTGCTGTCGGCAGCCAGTGCTGCTCTTCGTTGATTGTTTGACGTTGCTTCAGCCCGGTTTGGCTACTCGAGATGCCCGAATACAGTATTTCCATCGCCGCCGGACGAATCGATATCGCCACTGAACGGGAAGACGTTCCGCTCAGAGAAATCTTAACTTTCGCCTCTCGGGAGAACGCGAGGCGAACTTTTCTTTTTGTCTCAAAAATCTTGGGCAAGCACGTCCCTTGCCGTCCCCGAGCTATGCGCGAAAGTTATCGGCGGTTGGCGACCAAGTTATCCGGGCTTGAGAGCCCAGTGATGACCATCGGCATGGCTGAAACAGCTGTTGGTCTCGGTCATGGGATCCATCATTCACTTCATCGTCAGTCTCCCGACGCCGATCTGGTCTATATACATACAACGCGGCACCATTTGGAACGGCCTCCGACGCTGGTCTTCGATGAGTGCCACAGTCACGCCCCAGAACATCTCGTCTACTGCCCCGATGAAGCTTATCGAGCCACATTCGACAACGCGCGCAGCTTGGTCCTTGTGGACGACGAAATTAGCACCGGACGCACCATGACCGAACTCGCAACCAGCTACCTCCGACACAATCCAAGGATCGAACAAGTCGCCGTAGTCAGCATTGTCAATTGGCTTTCCCGGGAACAGCGCGCGATCCTGCATCAGAAAATCGGACGCCCTTCTTTATTGTTTGCGAGCCTTGTGGATGGCTGCTTCCATTTTCGTCACGCAACGAATTATTCTCCGCAGACAGCACGGCGTAGAAGCTTACGCCGCACACGTCTGGCTACTGCAAGATTCGGACGTACAGGTATTGGCACGGCCACACCGACCATTCCGCATTTGACGCCACGCCGAAAACCTATCCTCGTTGTAGGTACCGGCGAGTTCGTATACCCGCCGTTTCTCATTGCCGAAGACTTAGAAAACCGGGGTTATGATGTCCTATTTCAATCGACAACCCGATCTCCCATTGCTCTCGGCGACGGCATCGCGAACAAGCTCACGTTCGAGGACAATTACGGAGAACAGGTGCCCAACTTCCTCTACAATGCTCCGCACGACCGTGACGTGATCCTCAGTTACGAACACCCTGACATGCCCGCCCGCCACGGCCTGGCTAACTTGCTTGAAGCACGGGGCCGAAACGTTACCGCCATCACCACCGTTTGAGTTTCGTTCAAGGGTTGCACATGGACACCCTCATATTTCTTGACCTTGATGACACGATTTTTCAAACGGAAGCGAAATGCCCGCAGGGCGAACCCATCACGCCAGCTGCGCGGCACCGAAATGGTGATGCGGTCTCACATATAACAGAACGCCAGGGCCGATTTCTCCGCATGCTAGACAGCATGGGTACCGTCATCCCCACGACGGGTCGCAATAATGCTGCGCTGGCACGAGTGGAATTGCCATTCGAAAGCTACCGAATTACGAATCACGGTGCCATCATTCTCGATGCCGATGGCAGCCCGCTTATTCCTTGGTGCGAAGCCGTTCTGCCGCAACTTCGCCGATTTGGTAACACGCTCGAATCTATGGCTGAACGAACGCGCCAAGCAATTGACGAACTCAGCATTGCGGCCCGCGCCAGAGTGATTAGCGAATTCGACGTGCCAACCTATGTTTCCATCAAGGCGGAGGATCCGAACAGCCTTTCGCGCTTGCACCTCGAATGCCAATCTGTGTGGCGTGATCTGCGTGTTCACCAGAACGGTCGAAATCTGGCACTGCTACCCCCCCCAACGCGAAAGGATAAAGCCGTACAATTCATCATTGAACAAGCGTCAAACGGCAAGCGACCGCTCTCTATCGCCATTGGTGACAGTTTGTCGGACATCCCATTCCTCACAGTTTGCGATTTTGCTGTGACTCCGCGAAATAGCCAAATTCAGGCTGTAACGTGGGCCGCACATCGAGTCATGCCATGAGCGAATTCACAGGTTCATACCGGGCAGCCGACGCAACCTTTCTTTTAAAACCGATCACGGCGGATTTCGTTGATCTCGCAACGAAAGAAGACCTTATTCAAAGTGGACAGAGACATTACAGCGAAATGATCTCGTTCGAGGCCGCGCCATCGGATCAATATACTCGGCTATTTCTTGATCTGACCGAGCGCTACAAGTTCCGGCTCGCCGGCGAGATCATGGGACTAGCTCGTGTTATCGCCGATAGCCGGACTGCACCGCTAAGCTTCATCTCCCTGGCTCGGGCAGGCACACCGATCGGTGCCCTGTTAACCCGTGCCTTGCGTCGCCTGGGGCACACGGAGACGAAGCATTATTCGATTTCGATCATTCGTGACCGCGGCATCGATACGAACGCACTTGAAAGCATCCTTCGGCGTGACAAACGGCCAGCTGCGGGAATGGTGTTCGTAGATGGCTGGACCGGCAAGGGAGTCATCACCCGCGAGCTCAAACGCGCCGTGAAGGCGTGGAATGCAACACACCCAGAACGGCTGGACGACCGCCTATACGTGGTCGCCGACATTGGTGGCGTAGCTGATATCGCAGCTACTTTGGACGATTACGTAATTCCGTCCGGAATCATGAACGCCACGGTTGCAGGTTTGGTCAGCCGATCCATCTTGAATGGAGCTATCAGCCAGGCGGATTTCCATGGTTGCGTCTATTACAGCCATCTCGAACCGTATGATATGAGCAATTGGTTCTTGGATACGGTAACCGAAGCGTTCGATTCGGTTGCTGCCACACCATTGCCCAGCGAAAATGCCCGCGCCCAACGCCACATCGACGCACGGGCATTTCTCAATCGCGTGACGTCCAAGTGGGGAATCAATGATCCCAACCATGTCAAGCCGGGCATTGCCGAAGCCACACGCGTGATGCTGCGCCGGGTACCGGAGCTACTACTGCTCAAGGATGCGGATGACCGAGACGTTGCACATTTGCGTTTCTTGGCCGAAGAACGCGATGTCACAGTGCGGACGGTACGCGACATGCCATTCGCTGCCACCGCTCTCATCAAGAAAGTAAAAGGAAAAAAGGATCAAAAATTCTAATGCTAGACAGAAGGGGGACTAGTTGATGCTTCACCTCGTAAGCGATGTACCGCCAGTCGATGCGCCTGCATTGCCTAATTATTTCGGCCTTGGCGCCACGCTCTACGTGCCAGCGACCCACCCAAATTTAGCGGCTGTGCTCGCCGGGAAAAAGGTGCCAGAAGCTCGTTCTATCGCCGTGTGTCTGGAGGACGCGGTGCGCGAAGACGAGCTACCTCGGGCAATGGATAATTTCGAGCGCGCGCTCGCGGCGGCCAACAGCCACCCCGGACGCCAAGGGGGAAGACTGTGTTTCGTGCGTCCACGTTCCCCGGCCCTGCTGCTCCAATTGGCGCGTATGCCCGACATTACAGCCATTGATGGTTTCATTTTGCCCAAGGCCGACGCAAATAATATCGGGTCGTACTTGGACGCCGCCGCTGCTCACCCCAGCCTATTACTTATGCCAACCATAGAGACCACCGTGGCCTTTTCCCGCGATGGCCTATCGGCTTTGGCCGAAAGCTTGCAATCGGTCGCATCTCGTGTGCTCGCTGTCCGCATTGGCGGTAATGATCTACTGTCAATACTTAGAATTCGAAGGACACGTGGTCAAACAATTTACGATACGCCGCTTCGTCGTGTAATTGACGATGTGTTGTGTGCTTTCAAACCGCGCGGTTTCGAGGTTTCGGCTCCTGTGTTGGATATAATCGACGATATCGCCAGCTTGGAGCGCGAGGTGGCCCTTGACGTAACCCGAGGGTTGTTTGCCAAGACGGCGATCCATCCAAGTCAAATAAGGATAATCGAGGCCGGCTACCGCCCGTGCACATCAGAGGTTGCTGAGGCGGAACGCCTTGTCGAAGCCGGTGCCCGCGCTGTTTTTCGCTTGAACGGTCGCATGTGCGAAACTTCCACCCACACTGTTTGGGCGGAGCATACGCTCCTGCGCGCCAAACTTTACGGCGTGAACAGCGTTATCCACTCCGTCATTGCAAAGGCGCACCCGCCCACCTTGTCAGAACACCGCGTTGACGGCGCGCTTGATCACCGGTGAGACGCACATTCGTCATCGGACGAACAAAAAATCTCGGCCAGCTCACGTAGCTTGGCGCTCGCGCCGTCGTTTTTTGGCGCCAAAAGGACATGCCCGCCACTGACCATGGACGTACTGACAAGTCCTAAGGCTTCAAGGTCTCGCGCCACCTTCATTAGCCGGTCTGGAGGAATGCCAGTCGCACCAGACAGGGCGCCAAGTGAATATGCCTCGTAGCCAATGCGGCATACGACCGCTCGTAAAACAGGATCGGCATTAATTTGCAGGTTCCGAGACCTCTCCTGGAGCCACTCTCGGATTTGTTCGAATACTTTGGTGTTCCCGTCGTTACCCTCTGCTTTGACCTCCTCGGTTCCCTGCAAAGTACCGACGAGAATCGCGAGTCCAGCAACAAGCATTGCTTTGAAGGAGTCGTTCAGGGGCTAGGTCCTCGCACGGGTATCAATACCGCGGTTGCGGCTTAGGCGCATCGTCAAGGCGCACATCTCGCCATCCGTAGCCCATTTCATGTAGCATGGTGCCAAATAGATTTTCGTTCCGCACGGCAATCCATTTTCCACCCATGGCTTGATAAAAATATTTTGCCGGATTGCTCGCCAAAACCCAGATCAAAACTGATCGGAGGCCGCGCTTGTTCAAGGTCGCGAACAACTTCGTCAGCAACTCGCGTCCAACTCCCCTGCCCTGGGCATTTGGATGAACGTAAAGTGTGTAAATTTCGCCGCGAAACGGCAAATTTTCACCGCGATGCCGACCGCAACTACCGAAACCCACGACCCCGTGAATGTCCGATACCGCGACTATTACGCGCTCCGCGGGATCTTCCGAGATGGTTTGGCGCCAGCGCGCTGCCTCGCGAGCGGGCGAAAGGGCGAGCAGAGCGCCATCGGGAATCATTCCGGCGTATGTATCTCGCCAGGTATCAACATGAACCCGAGCAATTCCGGTCGCATCACTGGGTTCCGCCGGGCGCAGTTCGATCACGGATAACCGCCGCTCACCCCACCCTCGCCAAATGTGGCGATGTGGAGTTACTGTCGTCCTCAAATTGACACGCGGAATTAGGATTGGAGACTGTAGCAATCAAATTGCAGTGCCGGCTATGTCGGCGTAAAACCAACTTTTTATTTCCCGCGCGAGATGCCGCGGCTGTTCATTGCTAACTCCCAATACCCAAAAATTTCATTGTGTCGCGACATTAGCTGATTGTAACCGTCATCACAATCTTACGTTACGTTTGTTTCAATCTATTTAATTGTGACGGTGATTACAGCCTTATGCGCGAACAACCCGTATAAGGCCACCACCACGACAGTGGTATCCTCCCTCAATCCCCAGACTCGGGACCGAATTATAGGTCTCTTTTTTTTCCTCGCGCACCCAAACCGTCATTGGGAATTAATGTTCGCAGTAAATACCAGCTATGAAGAATTTCAGTTAGTCAGAAATATCATGAATTTTAATTGTAACCATTATCACAATTCCCTAATTCAGATTCGATTATTCTTATTTTGTGACGGCGGATACAGCGACACAGATCCGTTTTTGCTATGAATTCAGCCGCCACGACAGTGGCATCCTCCCTCAATCCCCTAACTCGGGGCCGATAGTCGGCCCCATTTTTTTTCGTCCTCGTCGTAGGTATCCGCGTCTTCTGCCACCCAGCGATAGCCAAAGCCCGGATAATTGTGAATGGCATCAAAATGCGTATCCACGGTACGGAATTTCTTGCGAATTCTTTTTATCAGCGTTCGTACGTTGGCACGAAACCCTTGTTCGCCAACGCCAGCGACAAATCCTGGACCATGAACCAGGTCGTAGATCCGTCGGTACGGAATGTCCTGGCCACACCTTTCGGCGAGCAAACGGACAATGTTGAATTCTGTAAACGTTAGATTGACTTGCCGGTCACACCAGAAGGCGCGGCCAATGTCACACCGCAGGACTAACGAACCTTCAATAAAATCTGTCGGCTCGCGGTTGTTCCAGTTCGGTTCCGTCAGCGCTGCTTGCGCAACAGGCCGTGCTTGCTCCTCTACCGAAAATCGCCGGATCAGTTCCTTCAAATAGCTGATTACCGCGCGACGGTAACCTGAATCCGCAGTCGCCCGCTCAAAATCAATTTCTTCCATACGACGAATGTCTATTTCCTTTGTCATACTCATGGTCCAGTTACATCACGACACGAAACTTTAGCGCCAGCGCGAAAAAACCGTGACCTCCACCAGTCACTGAAACTCCGAGTTCATGGCACCCATTCGAAGGAGCGGTTCCAGTCCACGGGAGCGATCCATTTTCAGCTGATGCCTCGTCAATTGGTCTCAATACCGCATACCTCCAAGGGTGGATGGGAACGGGTGCGACTTAGCGCTGTCAAATTGCCAACCAGCTTTCAAAGATCGTTAACCTACCTAAATTGAAAAGGTTAACAAATTATTAACATGTAGATTAAAACAATAAAAAAAGAAATTTGATAACATTTTATCTAAAATTAGAATGATATAAATTTAAACGAAATTGTTAATACATACTCTGTGGTTTTTGATTATGTACAATAAAATTTTTTGTAATAACATTTGCCATTAAACTCACTCGAATTTTTTAGCGCCTTTTATATTGTGGCCTAAGCCATCAGAAAATTTCGCGATAGTTCGATCAAACATGGGACGAAGCAAATTGTCAGTGAGCGAAAGTGTTTTGGGGTTGAATTCCTTCCGGCGCTAAACTGCCCCTTTTCAACTACACTCGGAAATGCGCGTAATTGAATTGATAGATGGCGTCGGTGCAATGACGCGATGAACTGAATGGATGATAAAAGAGGACGCTGTGCCATGGCTGATGTCGATAGGGATAAACGTTCGAGTTCTTTGAACTGGTTTCCCGTCAAGTTTAGCCACAATGAGAAAAAGGCACTCATCGTGTCGGTTGCGTACGTGCTCGCAGGATTTGTCATAGTGTTCTTGATCAAACGTGTTGCGGGTATCGACGATAGCGCCGTTTATGTCATTTTTTTGACGGTACCCCTCCTTTTATTCGGAATTCTCACGGGTCGCCTTGGAGAGCGACGGGGAGATCCAGGGGAACCTGGCCCAAAAGGCGAGAAAGGTGATAAGGGTGAACGTGGCCGACCAGGACCTCCAGGCCCAAAAGGTGATCCCGGCGAGCCGGGCCCCCCTGGTCCACGGGCCGGCACAATTGGATAGAAAACCCGACACGCAGGACATCTTCCAGACTGATAGCACCCTAAATTGACATACACCGTGGTACCGCCACTAACACATGGAGACCTCTAAATACTCT
>JAAXGF010000317.1 GCA_012267605.1 Alphaproteobacteria bacterium
GAGTTGCGGAAGTCGGGGTAGCCTTGAAGAGGCGAATCTCCGGGGCGCAGACCTCCAATATTCAAACTTTCAGGGAGCACGTTTTGCAAACGCGAACCTTCAGGATGCGAACCTAAGCGGCGCCAGATGCTTGACTGTCGAGCAACTTGAAAATTCTATCACGGATCGGAGAACAAAAATTCCGGACCTTCCGAGTGACTGCGACAATGAAGGTGGCGAGTAGAAAAATTCTGTGCAGCATTTTGTAACTAGCATTTCGATCTTGCGGAAAAGGTTTCAGGGACTACCAGTAGCGTGGGTTTTTGGCGCAACAATGTACGGCTGTTGGCTATGGCCGGTGGCCATGGGCTAACCCCACGAAGGCTGCTCTTCATCCTCGAATCGCGATTCGATTTCAGCATCGAGACGGCCCAAATTTTCCAGCGCTTCCCCCGCCGTTTGCGGCAACGTTTCCAGGGCACGAGAAAGAGGTCCCCGGCCTTGGACCCTACCGACCTTGCGCCCAAACACGGCAAAAGGACGTCGGTGTGCGAGAACCTCAGAGTAGAGAATCTCAAACAGCCCTTTACGCTGTCAAGCACCCACCCAGTAAGTATCGTTGAAACAGGGAGGAAGCCGCGTCAGCCAACCGATGCCGTTTGAGCAACTCGAGGCACCACCATCCCGGCCCGTTCCCCAACGATATGCAGGAAGTAGAAAAAGCCAAAAGCCAGCACGTTGGTCGCGAAGATCATCGATACGACTGAGGCTGAAAATGCTGCGTCGCCGGATGGCAACACAACGGTCGCAGAAAATACGGTTAACTGCTGGACCGCAAAGGCTGTGATGAATGCCGCCGAGATCACGGCCAGCCCTGTTAGGTTGCGAGTAACCTGGCCCATAGCGATCACCGCAGCTGTGGCCGCAAATATTGAAACGCCAAGGACACCGCCCCATGCAAAGCTGTCCCACGTTGTCGGATATCCAAGGAATCCGTAACCGACAATTTGATGTACTAGCCAGCAGAGACCAACCAGGGCGTAGGCATCGCGAGCGCGCAATCGCAAGGCACCGATGGCTGCAAGGGCAGCAAATGGCATGGCGCAGGTAAATGCGAAGCTAAATACGATACTGGCCACGGCAAGGACGAGTATCCACGCGGCACGTTTCAGCATGTAAGAGTTCGTTAGGACAGAGGTCATTCGTTTACCTTCCCTTTGCATTCGGTAAGCCCTCAAAGCACAGGATAACCGATAATCGATGTAAATCGTTCACTGTGTATGGACCGGCGCAAGACGGCGCCACTTTGTGGGGCACGTTTTGCATCAACATTCGACACTTCGTATTTTGCCACCTTCATCGAGCCATGCCTTGTCGTAAGGTTTTTGCACCGGTTCGGATCGCTATGTCGGTAAACAAGGCTACCATGGCGCCGGCAAACCGAAACGCAATCGCACACCTCCGTACACGGCGATCCCCGGTGATCCCAAGGTAAAAATATCTTCATAGTCGTCATCGGTGGCGTTTTCGATGCGGGTGAAAAGCTCTACCGACTCATGAAGCTGATAGGACGCCGCGAGATTCACAAGCGCAAAGCTGTCGAGATTGACGATCGATCGATTGAAGTTGGCGTCGAAAGCAAAGTCATCCTGGTTGCCGTTGTAGTCGACGGTGAGATTCAGGTTTCCCGGATTGCCGAGGAGGTGAAAGCGCTAGTTTAGATTTACACTAGCGATGTGCTTCGCCCGGCGCACCAGCTCCGTGCCATTCGCATCCTCTGTCAGCGTCCACGTGTAGCTTCCGGTGAAAGAGAGGTCATCAAGAATATCCGCGCGCACCGCCAATTCGATTCCGTCAATCTTGGTTGTTCCGTCAAGGTTGATCGCCGTTATCCCCGCACCAGCGATCAAGTCCTCGATTCGATTATTGAAATAGGTGACGTCAATCGAGGCGCGATCATTCCAAACTGATTGCTCGACGCCAACATCCCAGCCCCGGCTCTCCTCTGGCTCCAAGTTCGGATTTCCCACAAAGTTCGCCGCAAAGCCAAACAACTCGAATAACGTCGGGTTCTTCACGCCTGTTCCATAGCTCCCGTGGAGTCGAGTCGCTGTCTCCGCGTGAACATATGAAGCAGTGGCTCGATACGTGGTTTCATTGTCGAATAGCTTGTCGTTATCGTCCCGCCGGACACTCCCGGATAGGAACAGGCGATCAAATACACCGAGTTGGTATTGGCCAACATAGCTCTTGGTTTTGAAATCCTGGTTCACCTCAACGAACGCGCTCGAAGCATCCACTCGGTCTTTTTCGTCCTCAAACAAAAATGTGAAAATCTGCTCGGTGTGCGCTAGCTGAGGTGTCCACAGATAGAGATCAGTCTGATAGTCGTACTTGTTCTTGAAGCCGTCGAATTCACTACTGAGATTACCACGCACGTCGTTGTCAGCCTTGTTTTCAGTGTACGCAGCGCTGAATGTGTGGTCCCACGATATCCAATCGCTGGCATCAAAGAGGAAAAGCCTGGCAAATGCCCGGCCGTAAAGTTGTTTAACTTTGGTATCCCTATCCGCGTCCACCGCACCGATTCCACCGACAAATCCATCGGTTTCAATCCTGGAGTTTACGGAGCGCCCAATGACTCCCAATTCAAGATTGTCGAGTGGCCGCACGCGGATAGACGTGTTGACAGTACCGTTTCGGTGACCGTCCTCTTCGTTGTTTCCCCGGTCTTCGTCGGCAACGGAGATGCCTCGTGTCGACAAGTGATTCGTGCCCACGGAAAAGTCCAACAGGTTTTGAAAGCCACCGCTCAGCGTCGCTCCAAACTGGTATGTACTAAAAGACCCGGCTTCACCAAGGCTTGTGACGCGCAACCCTTCCTGACCTTTCTTGGTCGTAATGTTGATGACTCCACCGATCGCGTCGCTTCCGTAAAGCGCGCTTTGGGGACCGCGCAGGACCTCAATACGTTCAATCTCGGCAGCAAGCAGGTTGCCAAAGTCGTACTCCGAACCACCGCCCGGGTCGTTGACCTCGATTCCGTCGATGATAACCACCGTATGATTGCCCTCCGCGCCACGGATCCGGACCTGTGTGAAATTGCCAACCCCGCCATTACGGCTAACGGCGACACCAGGGACTTCGCGAAGTACGTCGGAAACGATCACCGTTTGGCAGTTGGCCAAATCCTCGGCTGTAAGAACCGAGATGGAGCTCCCAATCTGCTCACGCGGCGTAGGAACGCGTGTCGCGGTCACGACCAGTTCAGGAAGCGCGATCGCGTCGTCTTGTGCTCGGGTTAGCTCGCTACTCATCGTGTTTATCAAGCTGACCAAAAGAATGCATATGAACGGATTTCGATACGACCTGACTTCAACTCTTTCGATAAGTCCCATGATCCTCCGCGGACGCAGCGCGCTGATCTTCGGGACCACAGCGCATCCACATATGCGGTCGCGCAATGGCCACCCGGACCCGAGAACACGCAGGGGAGCGATGATGAAAATCGAAATATTCTAGTGCAAAACCCATCTACAATCTCCGCGCGAGCGACTTGGCCCAGCACGTCACCTCAACGAAGATTCGTCCCAATGGTTCACCCCGACCCATGGATGGGCGACGCTCGCGGTGGCAGGTCTCCTGGCGCGCGGGTCGTAACCTTGTGCTCCGCCTTCCCAGGTCACCCCAGTGGCATCATCATGGAGCCGGCTCGCCGCTCACAGTTGCGGGGGCAGCCACGGCATCAACGCATGCTCTGCGCTACCGTGTTCCCTTTTCACCCCGTATTCGGGGTACCGCCGCTAGAAGGAGTTTAGCCGAAAGAGAACACCTATTGTCAATCGGTTTTTGTGGATATCAGGAATTGATGGCTGGCAACTGAGCGTTTTCGTTAGCGGGCGAACGCCATTTCAACGAAATAGTGCAGGGGATTGACACTAGCGAAAATTAAGAGACCGACGACAGACGATCCCAAAGTCGGCAGCCACCAATGACAATTCGTGGATTGGCGCTCGCCGAGGAGCAACTCTATACGAGCCGCAATATTGCTGCCGGCAATGGAAAACGCGCCGTTGCAATGGCGTGGAGAACAACTTCGGAATAACCTTTCGACGGACAGGATCGTTTCAGCGACATGATGCCGGTCACCGATTTCCGCAGCGGCGACTTCGTCGCAGGCGTTCTCGATCGCTAAGGAGAGATCCCCGAGAAGCCCCCGCCGCACGGCAGGAAAATGAAGGTAACAAAGGGTCCGTACGAGCAAGTATTTCAAAATGTCTCGGCGGCGTATATGCGCCCGTTCGTGGGCCAAGACCACAGCCAGCTCCGTCTCTGATAAGTGATTTGTCAAGTGTGACGAGATGAATATACGTGCTTGCGGGAATCCTACCGAAAGTGCCAAGGGGTGCTCGCTGTCAATGACACCGACATCGCCCGTTATTCGCGCCTTTGTGGAGATTTCCAAGGTCCGTAATATATCGTTTATTCGGTCAATATCATCGGACAGAACGAAAAGGAACCGGAGAAAAATTCCGGTGAGGAGAACGGATATCCACCATCCGAAAACGTTATGGAGCGGCACCGGTCGGTGAGGTCCGCAGAAACGTGAAACCCCATTGATGCTTTGATGGCAATGTTCCGATACCAAACCCAACCAGTTCGCAAACGAAGGAAGCAAAATGAGGAATGATAGAAGGAGAATTACGAGAAGGGGCGCTGCGGAACAAATCAACAAAACATTCACCGGCCTTATACGAATCTGTTCTTTGGGATAAGAAAAGGTAATAAAATAAATAAACGCCCCAGAAAGAGCTCCCAATATCAAAAAAACAATAATAAGGCTTCCAGAGAATATCGCTTCAGTAATCGTTAGCACAACTAGTCATCCACAATGTTTTCTCGATATCGAGCGATCACTCGCTTCAACTCGTCGAGCGTTTTTTCGTCGGCGCGGCCTGCAACGTCTAAAAAAGCAGAAACCAGTCCCTCGTTACTATTCGACAGCGTTTCCACGACCTCGCTGACCATACGCGAAATCAAACCGTCGCGGCTAACCGCAGGCGAATAGACATATGCGTGGCTGACTTTTTCTCTGTCGAGCAACTTCTTGCGGAAAAGCCGTTCCAACGTTGATTGAACGGTATTGTGGGAGATTCCACGGGCTTTTCCGATGGCGAGGTGCATCGCCTTGGCATTGCTCGGGGCCGATTCCCAGAGACGCTCCATCACGCACAACTCAAGCTCTCCTAAACGCGTCCGCTCAGACATGTGATGTTCTTTTCTTCCCCGAGTATGGGTCCGAATTCCACATTGAAGATATACATACGAAAAGCCGATTATCAATCGGTGTAATTTTGCGGCAGAAGCGCGATCGATCTTGTTCCAAATGCCCAGAGAAAAATTGTTCTTGGGACTTCAATTCTAGTGGCCGTGCGCAACACCGCTGGATTCTCCGACTCGATCAAAAATATTTCGCCAAGCCTCTAAGTTGGTCAGGCCAGAAAAAGTATGAGCGAGTTGTCGCAAAGCAATTCGGGTCCCCGCTCGCCCGAGCCTGGTCGTTGCTGGTTTATACGAGGTCGGGTCCTCGCCTGATTTTACGGCGTCAAATATGCGCTTCTTTTCCGCCAAATATGCGGGAGGTCCATAGCGACCCAAGAGCTCTTGGAATTCGTCAAACTCACCCCGCGCAAATTCCTTTGGGTTTCCCAAAGTGTCCGAATTTGGGTTGGCGGGGTGAAGATGTAGGCTGCCAACGTAGCCTTCAGGGATGGGGATATTGGCTGAGTGGCTCCGGCGATGCTTCAGGAGATCCGACAAAACGTGGGTATGGGGACCGGTCGGAGACGACTCGTTTGGTTTCCATGGGATTCGTTGGAAGACCTCGCAGCGTCCCAATCGCGACAGGCAAACGCGATGTGGACTGGAGCGGATTATTGTCTGAGCAGCCGGGTGATCGAACTCCATGATCGTCTCTCCAATATATTGGCGTAACGTTTTTAAGAGATGAGGATCACGTGTTCGCACGCAAAAATTAATCTGTTCGGCCCTAACCCGACTTCCGCAAC
>JAAXGF010000154.1 GCA_012267605.1 Alphaproteobacteria bacterium
CGACATAACGGAACATCTCGCTTGTCGGCGTCAATGTTTGTTAAGTTGTGTCGCGAGTAGTAGGTATCCGAAGTGGGAGGAGCTGAGGTTACGATCGCGAGCAAGCGCTTTACATGATTTGTCACGTTAGATCTCGCCAAGGAGGCGTTAAGAATATGATCCAGAGAATGCGTACTTTTCTTAAGGATGAATCCGGGGCCACGGCCATCGAGTATGGCTTGATTGCCGCCGGCATCGCGGTTGCTATTATTGCCGCGATCGCGCTTGTCGGTGACAACCTTAAGGCCCTGTTTGAGACTGATATCGCGGGCTCGCTCTAAGCCTCGTGATGGGCTCATGGCCGGCTAGTTGGCTGGCCAAAGGTTCAAAATCCTAACGGATCCAGAATTCTCCCCGGGTATCCCGGGAGAGGTTCTGGATTCCGGAACGGTTAGTTGCACGAGACCGCCGCCGTTATTCCGTTCTGCTTGATCGGAGTAACGGCGGCGTTCGTCTTTGGGATCTAAAGCGAGGCTGTGTTAATTTTGAGCGTGCGCAATTGGTGACACATTGTCGAGACTGAAGGAAATTAGCTGAAGATTTTCTGATAGTTCCAAGCTCTTGCTGTGGCGCATCGCACTGGCTGATGCCGCATCCTTGATGTGCGATTTTTGGTTCGGTGTAATTTGTTGCCGATCATTTTGTTCCGTCAGCGATTAATCAATGTCGGTTGCAAGTTGTTACACTTCAAAAAATTCTTCCTTATCTAAGGAACGCCAAGTTCCAAAAATTCAGTTCGTTCGATCGCGAATGATCAAGATAGGGTAGAAGAGCCTGTCTTCTTGCCTGTAACGGATCACCGATAACCATGAGAATTGCGCTACGCCACCAAGATACGCTGGGGTGCCGCTGATGGGTGCAGCAAATCCCGGCGCGTTGCCGCCCGCGGCGTCGTCCGAGGGCGGTGGCGTATTGCCGTTATTCATGGCGACGATCTTTCTCAGCGCTGTACTCGTTTTCTCTGTGCAGCCGATGTTCACCAAGATGGTTCTTCCGACGCTCGGCGGCTCCCCCAGCGTGTGGAACACAGCGATGCTATTTTTCCAGACCACACTCCTGGTCGGCTACGTTTATGCTCATCTAACGACCCGTCTTTTGGGATTGCGGCGCCAGGCATGGCTCCATCTCGGCGTTATGGTGGGTGTGTTCGTGGTGTTGCCGATTGGCGCGGCAGCTGGCTGGACTCCACCGGTCGATGGCGCGCCGGTCCCTTGGCTTATCAGTCTGTTCGTGGTTTCGGTTGGTTTGCCGTTCTTTGCCGTGGCCACCAACGCGCCGTTGTTGCAGAGATGGTTTTCCCACACCCGTCATAGCGATGCGGCGGATCCCTATTTTCTCTACGGCGCCAGCAACCTGGGGAGCATTTTGGCGCTGCTTGCCTATCCGGCAGTCATCGAGCCGGTTCTTGGCCTTCAGGCGCAAAGCTGGGCGTGGGCATCGGGCCTATGCCGTACTGGTCGCGCTGATTGGCGTTTGCGCGGTTATTCTGGGGCGGCGCTACGTCGTCGACGAAATCGTCACGGCTCCCGTGCCAGATTCAATAGCCGATGCCGGGCCAAGCGACCGTGCCGTGACGTGGCCGAGACGTTTCCACTGGATGGCACTAGCATTTGTTCCCTCAAGCCTACTGCTCGGCGTGACTATCCACATCACAACGGATGTTGCGGCAGTGCCGCTGCTTTGGGTGGTACCGCTTGTCCTTTATCTGCTCACGTTTGTTTTCGTTTTCGCGCGCAAGCCGCTGCTCAAGCACGCTTGGATGGTAAAGGCCCAAGCGTTCCTAATGATGGTGATTGCGCTAATGCATTGGTGGGTCTATCACCTGCCGCCGATATTCTTTTTCGTGCACATGGCGGTATTTTTTGTCACTGCCATGGTGTGCCATGGCGAGCTGGTGAAACGTCGGCCAGCGGCCGAGCATCTCACTGAATTTTATCTGTGGATGTCCTTTGGCGGTATGCTGGGCGGGGTATTCAACGTGCTCGTCGCACCGGTCGTATTCGATACCGTGTATGAGTACCCTCTGGTCCTCGTATTTGCCTGTATGCTCCGCCCGAACGAGAGTGGCAACACGAAACTGTTGAATTGGCGGGATGTGGTTTTCCCAGGCTTCATATTGACAGCTTTCCTATTGCCCGAAGCATCATTCGGTGTTCACCCGCTGAAACTTGGCCTGTTTTGGGTCGTCGTCTTTTTTGTCGCCGTCGGCCTCGCGGCTTACAGCTTCAATATCCGGCCTTTGCGCTTTGCGTTCGGAATAGGCGCAATCTTTCTCGCGACAACACTGAGCCCGAAGGATGACTCGCCCCTTCTGGCCCGGGAGCGCAGCTTCTTTGGGGTCAACGCGGTCACGCTCACGCATTCTGGCGCGTACAATGTGTTGATGCATGGCACCACTGTACACGGCGCGCAGCACACGGATCCTGATCGGTGGCGCAAACAGCTAACTTACTACCATCGCGACGGTCCGCTCGGCCAATTATTCGCCGCGATCGACGGAAAGATGACGCTTGGCAATATTGGCGTCCTCGGCCTTGGTAGCGGCACCATGGTGTGCTATCGGTGCCCCGGCCAAACGTGGACACTCTACGAGATTGACCCGGTGGTGGTGAAATTGGCTCGTGATACGCGCTATTTCCGCTACCTTTCGGAATGTGCCGGAGATAGCGAGATTGTGCTGGGCGATGCCCGGCTTTCATTGGCGCGCGAGCCCGAAGGACATTTCGACCTGTTGATCATGGACGCGTTTACTTCCGACGCGATCCCCATGCATTTGATCACCCGAGAAGCAATGGCGCTCTATCTTGGCAAATTGGCCGAAGACGGATTGATCGCTTTCAATATCTCGAACCGGAATTTGGATTTGTCTGGAGTTATGGGCAACCTGGTCAAGGACGCTGGGCTTGTCGCTTTGACGCAGCGGTTTCCTGGCGCCAGCAACCGGGACCTTGAGCCCTATAAGGTTCCAGCCTATTGGGTGGTCGTTGCTCGCCACGCTGCGGAGCTCCATAGGCTCGAACTCGATGAGCGCTGGAAAGTATTGGAACCAGACCCGGGAACTGGAGTGTGGACCGACGACTACTCGAACATTTTAACGGTCCTCAAATGGTGGACGAAGAAAGCTCCCAAGTCCGATAAGAAAAAACAATCTTAGGCGAGTTCTCGTCAAGTTTCGGTTTCCATTAAGTGTCGTGAATTTGACAACCTTTCGCAGCTATGGAGATGATGCCGTGGCTGTCGCCATGAAAATTTGAAAAAAAACCAAGCAATTCGGGTAGTTTCGCGCCGTTCGATTGCTTGCTCAGCTGTTGAATAAATGCTCGGCCGAAACAATTCTCAAGTGTGATCGTTGTCACGATTAACGTTAACGTTCGATAAAGATTTCAGAGGTATTCAGATAGGGTTCGACAAGCTTGTAATCGATAAAGTGCTTGGCCTTTGGCTTGTAACATTTTGTAGTAAAGAAACAAAACACCTGGAGACCTCTAAATACTCTGATTTCTGATGAATTTGATCCTGGCGACGTCGGTTGTTCGTCCGGTCTTGCGGTCGGCTTGGCGATTTTCTGGAATTTGGGATCGTTACGGGGTGAATTTCGGTTATCCGGGCGCACTTCGGGCTTCGAG
>JAAXGF010000166.1:0-9386 GCA_012267605.1 Alphaproteobacteria bacterium
CGGTAAGCTGCTCGGCGAGGAACATCCCCTTGTAAATGATCGAGCGGCACGACAGTGAACAAATGTAAAACTCCGTAATGTGCTCGGCCAGGACATGGCGCTCGATTTTGCGGCGTATGACGTAGAGATCGCGCTCAAGCTCGTCGTCGTAAACGTCGTGATCGCTGGCGATCATAATCTGCTCGATTTCTGGGCGCGTGGCGTTCGCCTTTTCGCCGATGACGTCCGCATTGATCGGAACCTGGCGCCAACCGAAAATTCGGTAGCCAAAATTTAGGATTTCGGTCTCCACGATCGAACGGCAAGTTTCCTGGGCGCCGAGATCGGTCTTTGGCAGGAATACCATACCCACGGCGAGCTTGCCGCTGGACGGCGCGTGACCCGTGCGGGCAACGTGTTCCTTGAAGAAGCACTGGGGAATTTGCACGTGTATCCCGGCCCCATCGCCTGTCTTGCCATCGGCATCCACGGCGCCGCGGTGCCAAACTGCCTTGAGCGCATCGATGCCGGCGAGGACAACCTCACGGCGCGGCTTGCCGTCAACGGCAGCGATTAATCCAACGCCACAGTTGTCGTGTTCTTCGGCAGGGTCGTACAGGCCTTTGCGAACCAGGTGATCTGCGTTAGCGCGATAGTTCTCGGCCCATCCTTGGCGCGGCCCCCGCGCGCATTCATTGGTCATCCCTTCCTCCGTGCCTTTGTCCCAAGCCTCGATATTCGGCGCAGTGTCTAGGCGACGCGCCGTTCCTCGCTAGCTTTGGCGTTAAGATATGCATCAATCGCGTCCGCCGCGTCCCGACCATCGCGAATCGCCCACACCACCAGCGACGCGCCTCGGATGATGTCGCCGGCGGCGAATACCCCGTCAAGGTTGGTCATCATCGTCTTGTAGCTAATCTTGAGTGTGCGGTGCCGGGTAACCGCGAGTTTCTTGTTTCCGAACATGGTGGGCAAATCCTCGGGATCGAATCCCAGGGCCTTGATGGCGATGTCCGCCGGCAACTTGAAGCTCGAATCCTTGATCGGTTGCGGTGTTTGGCGACCACTGGCGTCAGGCGTTCCGAGACGCATGCGAAGCGCGCGAACTTTTTCTACCGCACCGTTGCCCAGGAAAGCCTCGGGTGCCGATTGCCACACGAAGCGTACGCCTTCCTCCTCGGCATGGCTGACTTCCCGCTCGGAGCCGGGCATGTTTTCCCGATCGCGCCGGTAGAGGCAACTTACCGACTGGGCGCCCTGACGCACCGCAGTGCGGACACAATCCATGGCGGTGTCACCGCCACCAATAACCACGACGTTCTTACCGGCCGCGTTCAGCTCTCCAGAATCAAATTCTGGTACATTGTCGCCAAGTCCCTTGCGGTTGCTGGCTGTAAGATAGGTCATCGCCTGAACGATATTGGCCAACCCCGAACCCGGCGCCGATAAATCGCGATAATCGTAAAACCCGGTGGCAATCAGAATTGCATCGTGGCGGTCACGCAATTCGTCAAGACTTGCGTCTCGGCCAACCTCAAAATTGGTGTGAAAGATTACGCCCCCCTCGGTAAGGAGGTCAGCACGGCGAGCAACCACCGATTTCTCGAGTTTGAAATTTGGAATTCCGTAAACGAGTAGACCGCCGACGCGATCATAGCGATCGTATACGTGGACCTGGTAGCCTAAGCGCCTTAAACGATCCGCTGCCGCCATGCCACCAGGCCCGGCACCGATAATTCCGACCGATTCGGTACGCTCACGAAATGGCTTCACGGGCTTCACCCATCCATTGTCGAAAGCGGTTTCAGTAACGTACTTCTCGACCGCGCCGATGGTCACGCCACCGAATCCCTTCTCGATGACGCAATTGCCTTCACACAACCGGTCCTGGGGGCAAATCCGACCGCAAACCTCCGGGAACGTGTTGGTCTCCGAGGCCAGTTCATAGGCTTCCTCAAGGCGGCCCTCGGCGGTCATCATCAGCCAATCTGGAATATTGTTGTGGAGCGGACAATGAACTTGACAAAATGGAATGCCGCACTGTGAACAACGCCCGGCCTGCTCAGCCGCTGCATCGGTCTGAAATTTCTCATAGATCTCGCCAAAATCTTCCCGGCGTAGTACGGCTTCCCGCTTTGTGGGCGTTCCTCGCGCAACCGAGACGAACTTTTGCATTTTTCCCACCAAATGATTCTCCCGAATAGCCCGTGCGCATATGCGCAATTTCAAATTCTACGGCCACCCCATTGCCCCGGTAAGGATCGCCGTTTGTCCCACTAATTTAAACCACGGACATCCCGAACGCGACAAAATTCGATTATTAACGGCAACAATGCTTACCTAAAAATTCTTCGTGATGAAAAGTTTTACTTGTGGATTAGGCGCATGGAGCGATGCCGCAAACTATTAGTCCCAAAATGGGACTAAATTCGTCACGGACCGATTCCGTATCAAATGCTAGTATGTCGATCCGCTTGTCACCGAAGTCTTCCATTGCCTGATTTACAGATCATCATCCTGGCCCTAGTGCAGGGGGTCACAGAATTTTTGCCGATCAGTTCGTCGGGCCATTTGCGCTTGATTCCCTTTATTACCGGCTGGTCCGACCAAGGGCTAATGATGGACATCGCCGTACACGTGGGATCTCTAGGTGCGGTCGTCGTCTATTTTCGGAAAGACGTCTGGCGAGTCATCACAGGTAGCGTGGGTTTGGCCTTATTTCGCCCTGACCAAAATACCACTCTCGCGCTTCGTGTTATGGTGGCATGCGTACCCACCGTCCTCGCCGGCGCGCTCATATTTCGCATAGGTGGCGATGCGCTGCGCACTCCCGAGATCGTCGCCTGGACCACCATTGTGTTCGGTTTATTGCTTTTTGGTGCGGACCGTTTTGGCGCTATGACGCGCGGCTTTGAGGATTTGAAACTGCCCGCCGCCCTTTTGATCGGGCTGGCCCAAGTCTTGGCTTTGATCCCAGGTGTCAGTCGGTCCGGCGTCACGATGACGGCCGCGAGGGCGCTGGGTTATGATCGTAGCACGGCCGCGCGTTTTTCAATGCTCATATCGATACCCGTGATTCTCGGGGCAGGCGTTCTGAAGGGGGCGGAATTACTGGCCATTGGCGATACGCGCCTTACCATCGATGTGATAGTCGCGGTTGTCTTAGCGTTTTTTTCCGCCTTGACGGCTGTTGCGTTGATGATGAAATGGCTGCAATCAGCTAGTTTTACGCCGTTTGTGATCTACCGCATCGTACTGGGAATCGTTCTTCTTGGGCTAATATATAGGTAACTGCTAGAACTATTTTGCGCTCGATAGGACGTGGATGCTTAACCTCGCGCCGCCCGGGTGATATCGTCCCGCCCTGGAAAAACTTTCGTGGGACTATGTGCAGGAAAGGGATTTCGTCATGGCGCGCTTCAATCCATTGGGCGGAACAATTTTCAGCGGTATGCTACTCGCCGCTTCATTAGCGCTCACCGCTTGTGAAGAACCACCGCCAGAGGCGGAGAAAGGCGCGCTGGAACGGGCCGGAGAATCAGCGGGGGATGCATTGACAAACGCCGGTAAGTCAGCGGATGAGTTCATCGAGAAGGCCGGAGAAACGACCGATGCAGTAATGGAAAAAACCGGCGAAACTCTTGAAGCCGCCGGCAAGGAACTCGAGAAAGCCGGTAAGGGTCTCCAAAAGGAAGAAGAAGAATAGACCGCACCCGGGTGACACCACGTTCATCACACGAATTTTTCGTCACCCAGCCGGAATTCGGCGATCACGGATGGGCGCACTGAACTTGGTTCAATCGAACGTTGCAGACTGGTCAGTTAGTTATCCCGAGATGCCCCCAATTTCGTAACGATCGAGCTTCGATGTTTTCATCATTGGCTCTGCCTTCGGCGAGCAAACTATGGAATGGCCGTCGCGGAGCGTCTGGCCGAGGCCTGGAGGCCCGACCATGTGATCCAATGGTTCAATAAATTTCCCGAGCGACACAGCAACACCCAAAAACACATCAGGTGTGACAAACGCTACATAATTTCCTGCCGATTTTTATAAATTGATAACTGTCGCGGCGCGACAGGGGCATTTAGACAAGGGGATCGACCGATGTCACGCATTGTATCAATCGTCAGCTTATCGGTATTGCTCACAGCCATGGTCTGCTTCACTACTTCCGCAATGATGTAGCCAGCGCCAGCAGCGCTGGGCAACAGAAGCCGCACAGTCGAATTGACCGCGCGGGCCGCCTGACATTATTTCCCGTAATAATCCACTGATCCGGCCGCGCGAGTACCGTCTAGGACGCGGTCACGTGGCGCAGTGGATTACCCAACTATTCGAGATCAAGCACCACCACCAAGGGTTTTCTGAGTATATCGAGTCTTGGAGATGCGGCGTGGCGCAAAAAAAACGAATTGAGCGCCGTCGGATATGTCCGCCAGGTATTACCGACCTTACGGCTCGCGAGCGTACCGTCGGCAAACCAAGATTCCACGGTTGTCCTAGAAACACTGAACAAATCCGAAATATCTTCAACCGTGTAATACACGGGAAAGGGATCTTGGGGCCGAGCAGCCGGCAGATTCTTTTTAGTATTCATGTCCGTCCCCTTGCGTTTGTATTTAATTCAACAAAAATACCATTGAATTTTTAAAATTTAGGTAATAGCCGTCACAAATGAAAAATCATGTGTATTTTATGTGATACACATCACCTTTGTTTCCTTTACAATTTGGTGAATGGCTACATAAGCGTTATCGAACTAGTGTGCCAATACTCAGATGCCGCATTCCACGGCCAACCTTATTCGCCCCGTGCACCAGACTGTTTTTCGGATTAGCTAATTCTTAACCGTATGGGTTCGATATTTCCCGCGATGGATATCAGTTTCGCTGGTGCCACGATCGAAATGGCGGTGCCACGGTTGGCCGAACTACGGCCACAACTATGCGGCCAACGCTCGGCATTTCTCGGGCGCTAGTTGGAATCCGGTCTGCGGTGAATCATGCCGGTCGCTAGAGAACTTTTGGCGACGAAAGGTCGGGGTAATGGCTAAAAGAAAATCCTTGGGCACATTGGATATCGCGTCGCGGTTAAAGACGCTCAACCCAAGTACTTCAGCGAATCAATTCAGGACAAATTTGGACCTGGATAAATTGGTTTCGATCATTGCTGTCGCGAACCTCAAAGGTGGCGTCGGCAAAAGCACTATTGCGGTCAACCTTGCCTGTGAACTTGCGAAACACCAGAAGGTCGTGCTCATCGACGCAGATCTGCAGGGAACCGCAAGCAGCTGGGCGGAGCAGGACCAACTACCGATCGAAGTCAAGGCGCTGCCGCTTGAGGCCGATACCGACGCCGAAACTTGGGTAAACCACGTTCTCGGACAGAAAGCCGATCATGTAATCATAGATTGCCCACCTCACGTCGGCCCTTCGACATTCGGCGCAATCGGCATCTCGGACATGACCCTCGTACCCGTCATGCCATCTGGTACCGATCTGATGGCTACAGTACCGGCGATCCAAATCATTCGCGCAGCACAATCCGTGCGCAGAGACCGCGGGCCTTTGTGTCTGCTTGTCCCAAGCCGGGTGGACCGGCGGACCGCTGCCGGCCGGGAAATTGAGGCGACATTGGAGACCCTTGGCGAACCAGTAAGTCCGTGCGTTCGCCAAAGAACCGCGTTGGTCGACGCGTTCAGCACCGGGACCTGGATCGGTGAATTCGCCCCGGGAAGCGACGCCCACGAGGACATCAAGGCCCTTGCGACGACTGTCAAACGGCGTTGGTTGATGGAGCTAAGGCAAATGCGCGACGATCAGCGAACCAGCCGCACTACTTGGCGACCACCGCGCAGCAATGGTGCGGTGAGTGACACAGAAACGCATGCTGTATCCCTGTAACGTCTCTACCCTATTCGCGTAAGAAGCCGCCAAGCACTATCGGGAAGAAACGCGGTGGGAGTCACCCACCGTGTGGACATGGGTTCGAGGGCGCTGATAGTTTCTCCCCGTGACCGAATCAGTACAGCCTCTGGAATCCAAGAGTCAGTCGGTACCTCCGACCGACGACTGTCTGCGCATTGGAGCCGAGAAAATCTTGGTACCGCTGAAGCCAACGCCTCAGGGGACAATCCGGCTGCCGTCCGCATTCCGTGACGATTCCGGCAAACCACGGTTTGTCATGGAATTCGCCGAATCCTACGCTCAGGATCTGGGCATTGGGCACCTCATCGTCCATGAAACGCTTTGCGGCGGTTTCGAAGCGCCGACGCGGAAATTTATAGACGCCCATCTTAGGCCAGGGGACATCTTTATCGATGTCGGCGCCCACTGGGGCGTGCACACCCTTACCGCAGCCTCGCGCTGGCCAGGTCAGATCGATGTCTTGGCGATTGAGCCTGTCCCTTCAAATTTGACCAACTTGATACGCATGGTTCGGACCAACGCGGCGGCCACTGATTCGGTGGAGATAATCGCCGCGGCGGCGGGCGCGCGCGCCGGCACCGCGAAATTGCGCGCCAATACCACCATGGGCCACAGCGTGTCGGACATTCCCATTCGCCCCCTTCGTCCAGGGGCCGCACGCTTCGCCGTTCCCATTATCACATTAGATTCATTGCTTGCGGAACGACCAGATTTTGCCGGCCGGCGGATTATGGTCAAAGCCGACGTGGAAGGATGTGAACCGGATGTCATCGCCGGCGCGCGACGCACGCTCGCCAGCGGCCGCGTTTCTGCTGTGATTTGGGAGAAAGGTGATGGCTACGGTGATCCCAAGCTTCGCAGTCGCTATGACGCCATGATGGCCGAGCTCGAATCGCTCGGCTTTAGACATTTCCGTTTCCCTCATCTCTATGCGGGGGGACCGCTGATTCCAATCGCGCCAACCCATGAGTGCTTCAACGTCTTTAGCTTGGCACCGCATTTCGAACGGCAGCACGCCTACGTGAACCCCTTGGGCGTGCGAGCGTCGATTCACGAACCCTTGACGCCTCCCACCGCCGCAGAGGAATGGACGGCACGGGTAAAGGAGTTCATCGCCGCGAAGGCCAGCGACCCGCACCATTGGACGGATCAACAACGGCTACGCGAAGGTGCTGCCGAACGCGCCAAGCTCGCTGCGCGCCTGGTGCCCGACGGAGCACGTATCCTTGATGTTGGCTGCGGCGCATTGGCCTTGCGGACTGCGATTGGAGGACGCAGCCACTATACGCCAGCCGACATCGTGCCCTGGATGCCGGAATGCCTGGTAATCGATCTAAACCAGGGGATATTTCCCGAGGGTTCATACGATTGTATCGCCATACTCGAGGTGTTGGAATTCGTCCACGATGTTGCGTCAGTTTTGGGTTGGGCGGCGAACATCGTCGATCACCTGATCTGCAGTTATCGATTTAGCCCACAAGGAGACACCAGCGGGAAGGCCGGTATCGGACGTCATCGACGCGGCTGGGTGAATGATTTTTCCGAAGACCAATTTCACGGCCTGTTATCGAATGCAGGATGGCGGATCGAAAACCGAGTGATAGAACCACCGTTCACCCTTTTCGATTGTCGCCGAGATTGAATGTTGGCCGAACAGAGACGCCTTTTTTGTTTTGGACTTGGCTACTGCGCCCAAGCTTTGGGAAGAAAGCTAATCAACGACGGCTGGACGGTCGCAGGTACGTGCCGTAGTGAGGCCCGCCGCCGCACACTTTCTGCCGACGGTTTCCAGACATTCCTTTTCGACCGAGACCGGCCGCTAGCCGAACCATCGGCAGCCCTCGCGGGCACGACCCATCTCCTTGTCTCGGTACCTCCAGACCAACGAGGCGACCCGGTGCTCGACGCGCATACCGCCGATATTGGTGTGCTCGAATCCCTGTCTTGGGTCGCCTACCTCTCCACGACCGGCGTGTACGGCAACCACGACGGCGGCTGGGTTGACGAAACTACCGTCCCGTCTCCGACCACCGACCGCAGCCGCTGGCGCCTCGCGGCGGAACAAGCATGGTGTTCGCTCGAATTCGCCCCGGTACAAGTCTTTCGCCTGGCCGGCATTTATGGGGGCGGGCGCAACCAGTTTGCTGGCGTGCGCGCTGGTACCGCTCAAAGAATCGACAAGCCTGGACAGGTTTTTTCGCGCGTTCACGTTGCCGATATCACATCGAGCTTGACCGCCTCTATGGCCCGTCCCCACCACGGCCGCGTTTACAATCTGTGCGACGACGAACCAGCGCCGTCAGAAGCCGTAGTCAGATACGCGTGCGAGCTGCTGGGCCGAGACCCCCCGCCTCTAATCCCGTTCGAGTCGGCTAGTTTATCGCCCATGGCAAGAAGCTTTTACCGGGACAACCGCCGGGTAAGAAACGATCGTATCAAGGCCGAATTGGGCGTGAGTTTACGCTTCCCCAATTACCGAATTGGGCTAAAGGCCATCCTCGCCGAAGAAAAATAATTGTTTGTTTGCTTGCAGTTCGGCTCGTCTTGGAGGCAAACTTCATTCTGTCGACAACACGAAGCGATTTTTCGATGGCACACTCAAAGATTTCGAAAATCCCGGTGTTTAGCGGGAATCGCATGATCGGTAGACGGTATAGCATGGTGGTGCTGTCCCTCGTCGCGATCATTTCGCTCGGTGGTGTTTCGCAGGCCAGTCAGTTGCACGAAGCTGTCGTTAGGGGCACGATTCCCCAGTTGCAAGTGCTGATCAGCGAAGGTGCCGACGTAAATGCGGTCGATGAAAACCGCGACACGCCTTTGCACATAGCGGTGCGTACCGGTCGAAATACTATCGCTGAGTTTCTCCTTGGACACGGTGCGAAAATCAATGCCAGAGCTCGGGATGGCAGCAGACCCTTGCACCTCGCCATTCCGCAAGGCCATTCCGTCATGGTCAAGCTCCTCATTGAGAAGGGCGCCAACGTGAACGCCAAAGACAATGACGGGCGTACACCGCTCCTCCTAGCGGCAGAACATAGCTACAAGGAAATTGCTAGGGATCTGTTGAACCAGGGGGCCAGCGTAGACATCGGAAGCAAAGACGGAAGCAAACCTTTGCACGCCGCCGCGCTTAGAAATGATCGGGAAATGGTCGAAATCTTGGTCCGCCACGGGGCCAATGTTGATACGCGAGACGCCTTGGGCGGTACCGCACTTCACATTGCCGCGAAGAATGGACGCAGGGCCATGGCGGAGCTTTTAATTCGGAAACGCGCCGCAGTATATGCCAAGGACAATGACGGCCGATCAACGTTGCACATCGCGGTCGCCGCCGGACGTGCTGATATGTCGGAGACCTTAATTCGCCACGGCGCGGACGTGAATGAGACAGACAATAGCGGCGCTACCCCGTTGCACACCGCGATCGCGACCGGCCATTATGGGATGGCTCAGTTACTAGTTCGAAACGGGGCCGACTT
>JAAXGF010000166.1:9479-13772 GCA_012267605.1 Alphaproteobacteria bacterium
AAGGATGGATTAACGCCCCTAGCCTTGGCACACAAACTGAATCAAGTGCATATTGCAAAGTTTCTCCAGCGAAAGGGCGCACGGGAATAGGTTATTCCAGCGCGCTTGGGATGCGCGAACCGACGACGCATAGTCGCATTCGTGCATTTTTTCCTCAGGCCATACGAACACGCCTGAGAGCCGCCGGATACAATTTTCGGCGTGGATTGCGCCCATTAATCGAATCGAAACACAAAACGAAACAATTGACTCGAGCGGGGTTGATCGTCATAGAATTTACTTCGCACAAAGTTTCGTAATGACAAAATATGGTTGTGTGCGATGACGGGACTGATGAACAGACGATATTTCATAGCGGCTATGACGGCATCAACCCTACTGTTTGTGTCGCCAGCATCCGCAAGGACGCTGCATGACGCCGCGATGAAAGGAAATATTAAGCTCCTGCGCCGGCTAATTGCCAAGGGTGACAATATTAACCAGCGGAACGGTCAGGGCGATACGCCGCTACACGTCGCGGTTTGGCGCGGCCAGCGCGAGGCAGCCGAGGTTCTTCTTTTTCATGGCGCCAAGGTCAGCGCCAAGAATACATCCGGCGCAACGCCACTGCATCTCGTCGCGGGCAACGGTCGACTCAACCTGATGAAGCTCTTGCTCGCTAAAGGCGCCGATACCAATGCGAAGACGGTAACCGGAAACTCACCGCTGCACGTTGCGGTGGAAAGCGGTCGAACACTGATCATTGAGACGCTGGTTTCCGCCGGCGCTGACGTCAATGGAAGAAACAACTACGGCGCTACACCGCTCATCTTCGCTGCACGCCATGGAATTCCCGATGTCGTGCTCGCCTTGGTCAAGGCTGGCGCAAATGTCGACGATACCGACAAGGCGGGCGTTTCGGCGTTGCGCGCAGCCACTCAACATGGTCACGTTCAAGTGGCCAAGATTCTTCAGCATCCCCAGTATTACCAATAAGCCCAGATTTCTGTTCGGGCGGTATTTTTGGTGAGTGGTTTCCGAAGCATCCTAGCCCCCAATTCATGCTGACCGGAACTTGTGCGGAATTCGTCGGAGGTGCAAATCCGCACTAGAACGTGCGATGATCCGGCGAAAGGGAGGCGCCAGACGGTGCAGGGGCGAAAGCGCGCGAATTTATATCACATAATGGGCTGGGGTATCGTAATTTGCCTCGTCATCGCACCTCTAACGTCGGCGCTCGCCGGTCCCCTACATGACGCGGTTGCGCGGTACGATATCGGTAACCTCGAAAAAGTTCTTCGCCAAGGCATCGATATTGACGCAAAGGACGATCACGGCCGCACGGCGTTGCACATTGCCGCAACCAAGGGTTATCCGAGAATTTCCAGTCGGCTGACGGCCATGGGCGCCGATGTCGACGCGCGTGACAAGGATAGTGTCACACCGCTTCTACTCGCTTCCGACGCTGGACACTTGGCCGTTGTGCGCGCATTGCTCGCTGGGAACGCGGAACTGGAATCCACGGATTCAGAGGGCAACACGCCGCTGCTGCTCGCGGCTCGAAAGGGACATGCTCAAGTGGCAGCGAGCCTTGTTGCCCATGGCGCCAACGTTGACGCGAAAAACGAAAGTGCCGCCACACCCCTTCATCTCGCTGCACGATATGACCACAAGTCGGTGGCAACGGTCCTCATAGATGCGGGCGCCGACTTGGAAGCAAAAAATAGGTACGGCGCCACACCACTCTATGTCGCGTCCCAATCCAACAGCCGGTCACTCGAGGACCTATTGGTCGCCAGCGGCGCCGAGGTCAACTTACATGAGCCAAATTCGAGCAGTCCGTATGTGGCTGAAGTCGAAGAATGGTCGTCCGAGGTGGCCGAGATCAAGTTGGAGATGGCGCAAATTTCCTTGAGCGAGAGAAAACTGGAGGATTTACAGGAACGTCTTGTCGGCATTCGCGGCGGCATTACCCGATTCGCAAACGATTCGCGGCGCCAAGCCGCGTCAGTGCAAAAGCTTCTTGACGCCTTGGGCCCGCCACCAATGGAAGGTCAAGCAGCGGAGCCCGAGTCAGTCGGGGAAAGGCGCCAGCTTTTAGAAGAGGAACTGACGTTCTACCTCGACCGTGAGAACCAAGCCGGACTCGCGGCAACACAAGCAGGCACGTTAATCCGCCAGCTTTCACATCTTCGCCAGGCCCGTTTCACTGAAACAATTTTTGCTCGGATTTCGACACCCCTTATACCGATGATTTGGGTACGTGCGGGCATGTCGGTGGTGACAAGTTTCTCTACAGGATTCGAGCGCATCCAAGCGACATTTGGCTCCGAGGAAATGAAGCGAGCTTGGCGACCGGCGTTGTCGACTGCGGGAATCGCCGTATTTCTCGCCCTCATAATCTCTTCCATCGTACGCACTTGGTTGATTCGGGGATTTGGTCAAAACCCGGCGATCAAGTCCCCGTCCTACACCCGCCGCTTGGTAGCCATGATCGTCGAGGGGGTGGCCCGCACCTTGCCTTGGGCGGCTTCGTCAGCGGCACTTTATGCGATGGTATCCCAGTCAGGAGCTCTTGCGGGCGAGGACGATCACATCCTGTTTGATATCGTTCTCGCACTCACGGGATTTCAGCTCGCGCGTTACTTGACTGTCGCCGCGCTGACGGCCCCGAAATGGCGGGTCGCCACGATTGGAGATCAGCCGGCCCGAGAAGTCAGGCGTCTGATCATGATCTTGATCTCAGTGGCTACCGTGGACCTATTCCTGAATCATATGGGTTGGATCAGCGATGGTGGCGAAGACTTGTCCGCGGCCTATGGACTGATTGTAGGTGTCCTATTCGCGTTCTTAATTATTAGATTGTTGAGCCCTCGCCTCTGGCAGGCGCCGTCTCGACGCCGTAAGCGGGCCACAACGACCCCCGACCGCCTGTGGCCCACTCTTCGCCTTGTAGTGGGCTCAGTCGCAATCGCAATGCCGATCGCAGCGCTCCTGGGATACGCCGCGTTTTCGCGTTTCCTGGCCGAGAGACTTTTGCTCACAGGATTGACCTGCGCCGTGTTCCTAACTCTCAATGGATTGGTCCGTGAGTTCATTACACGCTCATTATCAAGGGATTCCAAAATCGGTGGAATGGTCGACCGCACCCTAGCCATGAGCGACGAAAGTCGTTCGCTCGTTTCGTTCTGGCTATCGGCGATGGTCGGCGTAACGCTTTTTGCAGCGAGTGTTCTCGCGCTTCTGCCTTTTTGGGGCATGAATTGGCAGGATCTATCGGAATTCCTCGAGGGTCTGATCTTCGGCTTCCAGGTGGGCGACACCACGGTTTCGCTGATCAACGTCGCGGCGGCCATTGCCCTATTCGTCACCATTCTGATGCTCACCCGCTTTTTCCAGCGGTTCCTCGGCGACCAAATTCTTACGCGCACGCGACTCGACGGTGGAATTCGCCACTCACTTCGGGCTTCCGTGGGTTACATCGGAATTGGAATCGCCGCAGCGATCGCCATTTCGACATTGGGGATCGATCTTTCCAATGTTGCCATTATTCTTGGTGGACTTTCAGTTGGCGTCGGCCTCGGCCTACAGAACGTGATCAATAACTTCGTGTTGGGTCTGATTCTGTTAATTGAACGCCCTATCAAGGTTGGCGATAAAATTACCTTCGGTGAGCATATCGGCTTTGTCCAACGCATAAATTTGAGATCGACGGAAATCGAAACCTTCGACAAGGGAGACGTTATCATTCCCAATTCCGAGCTGCTGTCCCGCTCGGTACTAAATTGGACACACAAAAACCGACTTGGTCGAATCGTCATCCCGATCGACGTTGCCTCGGGAAGTGACCCCAAGGCGGTTCGCAACGCGCTCCTGGGCTGTGCCAAATCCCATAGAGATGTCGCCGACAGCCCGAAGCCACAAGTTTATTTTCGCAATTTCGGGGATACCGCCTTGCAATTCGAGCTTTGGGCGTATCTGGATGACAACTCGGTCATCGACATGGTCTCGAGCGATTTGCGTTTCAGCATCGATGCCGCCTTCCGCAAAGCGGGTATCGACGGGCCGGTACCACGGCGCGAAGTCAAGATCGAAAACGGTCGGGCAACGAAAAGGATAGTGCGCACCGTCGAATCTGACGCACCTGGACTCTTGAAAAAATCTCCAACACAGCCCAAGGGGCGCGTCAAACGACGTGCTCGCAAAGCCTAGTTCCCGTCAGCCTGCTCCATATGCCGGGAATCCGCAAGGTATCGACGCTGGCGGACGTCATTCTGATATTTTTGGTCGCGCCCTAACCCGACTTCCGCAACT
>JAAXGF010000141.1 GCA_012267605.1 Alphaproteobacteria bacterium
GGTTTTTAGAAGTGTCCAACTGCAAATGGCACAACAGTTTGTTTCGGCCTTGACTACAATGCATTCAGAAAACAATGAAGCTTTTACCAGGAAGTTTGTTTTAGACACACTTAATGAAGTTATTCCTCATCTTGATCAGATACCATTGTCAAGATCGCTTAGGGATCAAATTAAAAGGACTAAAGCACAATATAACTTGCTTCCGATTGCTGCGCTTGAGGACAGGCTCAGGGAAATAATAAATAACTTAATTAACGAGATGACCGAACCATATTTTTTAATGATAGAATCTGGCAGAAGACAATATTATGAACAGCAAAAGCCAATTTTTGGACAAGACGTATTTAACGAATTCCCTAACGCAAACAAAGACATAGCCTCAGCGGGTCGGTGTTTTGCATTAGATGAGTGGACAGCTTGTGTTTTTCATCTAATGAGAGTTTTGGAAGTTGGCTTGCAATACTTAGCGGGCCAACTCAGTTTGCCCGAAAACGACACAAAACACGCCCATTGGCACAATATAATTGACAGGATAGAGAAAGAAATAAGCAACTTAGAAAAATCGCCTCGGCGCGCTGGAAAAAGAGAACAACTTAAAAAATACAGTGGATACGCTGTGCAATTCAGATATTTCAAGGATTCTTGGAGAAATTACGTCGCGCACACGCACGATACATATAGTGAAAGCGAATCGTCTGCTATTTGGTTCAGCGTTTCAGAATTTATGAAAGATATGGCTAAGCTTGCTCAGTCTGATTGACATCTTTCTTTCTAACAAGATTTTTTAAGGTTGCATCAAACCTTTCATCAGATTCGTCACACCCCAACTCTTTCGCTTTATCGATAAAGCGCTTCGATTGCTCTTTGTCGTCGGGTTTTTGATCCGTCATTTACGCTGGCCGATAAGTCGTTTGATAGGTGAGCCGCTTACCACGGATACCATACAGCGCTTTTTCTAAGCGCTCAACGTCACCAACACCGAGAGCTTCACGCTCACTGTATCGAAAGTCGAACTCGCTTAGATAGCGTGGCAGATGACGCTCTTTACAGTGCTGATAGATACCCTTCATGCCACGCTTGAAGATCGAGAAATATCCCTCGATCGAGTTTGTATGGGCGTCGCCTCGTACATACTCTTCAGTAGAGTGCTTGACTGTTTCGTGCTTCGCGAATTCGCGGCCACCGTCTTTGTACCAAGTGCCCTCATCCGTCTGTAGCGTGCTCTTGCGGTCGATATTTCCGAACATAATATCGTTGAGAGCTTTGGTGTTAACGCTATCGACGGTGAACGAACGGGCGCGACCACCACGCTCAACCAAAGTCACGATCTTTGCCTTATCCAACAATGGACCCTTGGTTTGCACCCAACCGCGCTCGTTAACGAAGCGGCTTTTGTATTGGCGCTTGGGAGCGCCCAAGTAAGTTTCATCGACCTCAACGTTCATGCCTTCACCGCCGAAAGGGATATCGGAATCCGGCTTCATAGCTTCGCGCAGTCGATGCGCCATGAACCATGCGGTCTTCAAAGTCACACCCAAGGTGCGGTGAAGCTGATTGGACGATATGCCCTTTTTGCTTGAGCACATCAGGAACGCCGCCTGAAACCATTTGCGCAGCGGCACGTGGCTCGACTCAAAAACAGTCCCGACACGAACGGTAAATTGCTTCCTGCACTTGCCGCACTTCCTGAGACCGATACGAGTCTTTTGAAGGTCGTAAATACGCTCTCGGTTACTGCAATGCGGGCACACCGGACCATCCGGCCACACGATGCTTTCAAGCTTCGCAAAGGCCGCTTTTTCGTTGTGGAAGTGGGGTTGAGATAGTATGTCCATGGTGTGTTCTCCTTGGACAAAATAGTATGATTCACCATTGGGTTTGTCAAGTATAATAGCCCCACAAAATTCTAAGAACACACAGAGAACATAGGGCGATTCAATAAATTTTTCCAATAAGTTGATAATCTGCTTGCAAACCGGAACAAACCGTGTACAAGGGAAGCGTTGCATCGTTGTTCACCCTATGGAATAAGGGAGCATGGGATCATGTCGAACGCCGCATTACGCCTGGTCGAGAACCTGAACGTGGATAAGGAAAAAGCTTTGGAGGCCGCGCTCAGCCAAATTGAACGCGCATTCGGCAAGGGTTCGGTAATGAAGCTCGGCCAACGGGACACCGCGGTCGAAATCGAAAGTATTTCCACCGGTTCCCTAGGATTGGATATCGCGCTCGGCACCGGCGGCCTTCCCCGTGGTCGTATCTGCGAGATCTATGGGCCCGAGAGTTCTGGCAAGACGACTTTGGCGCTACACGTCGTCGCCGAAGCCCAGCGCTTGGGTGGCGTTTGCGCCTTTGTCGACGCCGAACACGCCCTCGATCCCGGTTATGCCACCAAGCTCGGGGTTGACGTCGAGGAGCTGCTGATTTCCCAGCCGGATGCCGGCGAACAGGCTCTCGAGATCGCCGACACCCTGGTGCGCTCCGGCGCCATCGACGTGGTGGTTATCGACAGCGTTGCGGCGCTCGTCCCCAGAGCCGAACTCGAGGGTGAAATGGGCGACACCCACGTTGGCTTGCAGGCCCGTCTTATGAGCCAGGCGTTGCGCAAGCTGACGGGATCGATCTCCCGTTCCCGTTGCATGGTCATCTTTATCAATCAGATTCGCATGAAGATCGGCGTCATGTTTGGCAATCCCGAAACGACCACCGGTGGTAACGCACTGAAGTTTTATGCCTCGGTGCGGCTCGACATCCGCCGCATTGGCGCAATTAAGGAGCGGGACGAGGTCGTCGGCAATCAAACCCGGGTTAAGGTGGTCAAGAACAAGCTCGCACCGCCCTTCAAGGTGGTGGAATTCGACATCATGTACGGTGAAGGGGTGTCAAAGGCCGGCGAGCTATTAGATCTCGGTGTTAAGTCCGGCGTGGTCGAGAAATCTGGCGCTTGGTATTCGTACGACAGCCGGCGTATTGGCCAGGGGCGGGAAAACGCCAAGGCTTTCCTGAAGGAGAATTCGGAGACCGCTAATGCGATCGAGTTGGCTATACGCGAGTATGCCGGTCTCGTTGCCGACGGTGAACTCGCTTCCTCCAACGAAGGCGCGCTCGGCGAATAGCTTCGGACTGCAGCGACTTTGGGTCATATTTGGTTCCGGAGTTTGGCACCCAGAGAAAATGGCGGACACTCTTCTGCTGGCCGTCTGGACAGGGTGGGCGGTAGACGGTAAAAGCGGACCGAGCTCTTTCTTGTCCGCTTCCCCAATTCCCTTCCCCCCACCGGTCATGGAGATGAATGGGGAGATGATCTGAGTCGCGGTCTCTGGAATGGGCGAAGTCACTTGACGCTTCGCCCCGGTTCTCGGGTTCGGTGATGAGCGTATTGGGGGTGTGGCAATCTCCCGCTCGCCTACGGTTTCTCCATCTCCGGCGGATATATGAGGAAGGGCGGGCCAATCGACTTGACCAAGTGCTGATATGCAAACCGCCAACGATATTCGAGCCGCATTTCTCGCCTTCTTCGCCGGCCAGGGCCACGAGGTTGTCACATCGAGCCCCCTAGTGCCCCATAACGACCCGTCGCTGTTGTTTACCAACGCCGGCATGGTCCAATTCAAAAATGTGTTTACGGGCACCGAGAAACGCAGCTATCAGCGCGCGGCGACATCGCAGAAATGTGTGCGCGCTGGTGGTAAGCACAATGATCTGGATAACGTTGGCTATACCGCACGCCACCATACGTTTTTCGAAATGCTCGGAAATTTTTCTTTCGGTGACTACTTCAAAGCCGACGCCATCGAGTTCGCCTGGTCCCTTGTCACCAGCGAGTACGGACTGCCGGCTAAGCGACTGTTAGTCACGGTGTTCCACGAAGACGACGAAGCCTTCGATCTGTGGCGCAAGGTTGCCGGCCTCCCGGAAAACAAAATTATCCGCATTCCAACCAAGGACAATTTTTGGTCAATGGGCGATACGGGGCCATGCGGGCCCTGTTCGGAGATCTTTTACGACCATGGAGAAGAAATTCCCGGAGGTCCACCCGGTAGCGCTGATGCCGAAGGCGATCGCTTCGTCGAAATTTGGAATCTTGTGTTCATGCAGTTCGAGCAGGTGACGCCGGACGAACGCATCGACCTTCCCAAGCCATCTATTGACACGGGCATGGGATTGGAGCGGATCACTGCAGTGATCCAGGGCGTGCACGACAACTATGATACCGATTCCCTCCGCCATTTGATTGATGCGTCGGCCGAGGCTTCTGGGGTCACCTACGCCGACGACCATCGCATCGGTCACCGGGTCGTCGCGGATCATTTGCGCGCCGCTTCCTTTCTGTTAGCCGACGGAGTTATGCCGGCGAACGAGGGGCGCGGTTATGTTCTCAGGCGGATCATGCGCCGGGCCATGCGCCACGCCCACATGATGGGTTGCGAAGAACCCCTGATGTGGCGACTGGTTCCGGCCTTGGTCGAGCAAATGGGTCAGGCCTACCCGGAACTGCGGCGCGCTGAGGCGCTGATCAGCGAAATTCTGAAGCTCGAAGAGGGCCGCTTCAAGCGAACTCTTGGTCGTGGCCTCAAGCTGCTCGACGAGGCCACGGAGAATCTTCCCAAAGGCGCTGACTTACCGGGTCGCGTGGCGTTCAAGCTTTACGACACCTACGGATTCCCCCTCGACTTGACCGAAGACGTGTTGCGCGGACAGGGTCGCAGTGTGGAACGCGCCGGTTTTGACGCGGCGATGGCGAAACAGCGAGCCGACGCCCGCAACGCCTGGGTGGGATCCGGCGACGAATCGACCGAAAAACTTTGGTTTGCCTTGCGCGACGACGCCGGAGCCACCGAGTTTTTGGGATACGGCGTTGACGTGGCCGAGGCCCGAGTCCTCGCCTTGGTCAGTGATGGCGCAGCGGTGGATCGGGCAAATCCTGGCGCCGATATCGCGGTGATCGTCAACCAGACCCCATTTTACGGTGAATCCGGCGGACAAATGGGCGATTCCGGGGTCATCACCGCGGGCCATGGTGGCCGTGTGGAGGTGCGCGACACCCAAAAGCTTTTTGGCGACTTTCACGTTCATCACGGCAACGTTGTTGGTGCCGTTCGGTTGGGTGACGTAGTCGAAATGCGCATTGACTCGCGGCGCCGAAGCCACCTACGCGGCAATCATTCAGCGACCCATCTGCTGCATCAGGCATTGCGGCGTCAGCTCGGCGATCACGTGGTGCAGAAGGGTTCACTCGTGGCACCCGATCGTTTGCGTTTCGACTTTAGCCACACACACGCGCTAAGCAGTGCCCAGCTTGAGGTTATCGAAATTGAAGTCAACGGGCTAATTCGACAGAATTCGTCGGTCGCGACCACGCTTATGAGCCCGCAGTCCGCGGTCGAACGCGGGGCGCTTGCTCTATTTGGCGAGAAGTACGGCGATGAAGTGCGGGTTGTTACCATGGGTGTGGGCGATACCGGTGACAAGAAGCCCTACTCGGTCGAGCTTTGTGGTGGCACACATGTACGGCGCACCGGTGACATCGGGCTGTTCAAGATCGTTAGCGAGAGCGCCGTGGCGGTCGGTGTGCGGCGGGTCGAAGCCCTGACTGGCGAGCTCGCGGAATGCCATGTTCGCGATCAAGAACGCCGTCTAAGCCTCGTCGCGGCCACCCTGAAATCCTCGCCGGCGGACCTGCCCGAGCGGGTTGCGGCGTTGGTCGAAGACCGCAAGCGCCTGGAACGGGAACTCGCCGCCGCCCGCCGGGCTTCGACCGGGCAGGCAGACACGGTGCGCGATGTCGACGGGGTAAAATTCGCCGCGCAAGCCCTTGATGGAGTGCCTCCCAAGGAATTGCGGAGTCTCGCCGATGAAATGAAGAACAGGCTAGAATCCGGCGTTGTTGCGTTGGTCACCGTCAATGATGGCAAAGCTGCTCTTGTCGTCGGGGTCACTTCAGATTTGACCGAGCGCTTCGACGCGGTCGAACTCGCCCGAGCCGGGGCGGCGGCTCTCGGTGGCGCCGGCGGCGGTGGCCGCCCCGACATGGCCCAAGCGGGTGGGCCCAATGGGGACCAAGCCGAGGTGGCTTTGTCGAAAATTGCCCGAGCACTGCAAACACGTACATGAGGTCGGCGGTGGTCATGCACCTCAGCGATCGAGCGGTATGCTTATGTTTCGGAGCAATGAGCGCAGCGATCCTGTAAATGGAGCAGAGGCTAGCGGGACGTGTCGCTATGCTGCCACCATAGTGACAGCCTCCGGCGACGTGTAAATTTCGACCAAAATCTGAGTGATTAACGTTACGAAGGTAATGTGTTAGGATAGTTTGTGGGGAGGTCTGAACCCTCGCAATAGATTAGGGCAGAATAGCCGTTTGGAGCATCATATGAGTATCGAAAAATTTGCTGCGATCACGGGAGCCAACCCGAAATTCATTGTATTGGAGCAATCGGGTGGCGAAATCCTGGTTCCGGAATTCATGGATTTGTTCGGCGCGGAATTCGTCCGTCAAGGGGCAGACCTGCTTCTGGTCGGCAAAGGTGGAACGACGGCGTTAGTTAAGAATTATTTTGCCAGTGATCTTTCGAATGGCGAGGCGTGGCCACTTGTCGCCGAGAATGGCGGCGTGCTTTCCTTTGATCTCGTCAAATCTTTGGCAGCGCCAGCGGCCCCCGGGCAGTACGCGCAAGCGGGTCCCGCCGGGCAAGGCGCGGCTATTGGCCAAGTTGCTACCGTGACCGGTGACGTGACCGCGACACGTGTTGATGGCACCGTCGTCACGCTCACCGTCGATTCGCCGGTGTTTCAGGGCGACGAACTGGAAACCGGCGACGGCGCCGCCATCGGTCTGGTGTTCAACGATAAATCGAGCTTCGCGCTAGATGCGAATGCGCGACTGGTCCTCGACAGCCTGATTTACGACCCGTCTACCGGCGACGGATCCTCGACGTTCTCCATGGTCCGTGGCGTATTCGTATTCGTCAGCGGTGAAATCGCCGCCAACAACCCCGAGGAAATGACCATTACTACGCCCGTGGCGACGATCGGCGTGCGCGGTACCAGCGGCGGCGGTGATGTCGGCAAGATCGTAACCGTTGGCCTGTTCCCGGAGGAAGAAGGCAAAGTCACCGGTTCCATGGTGGTTACGGGCCCCACCGGCTGGCAGGTGATACTCAGCGATCCATTCGCCTCGGTTTCGATTGCCGGCGCGGACGGGGACCCGATTCAAGGGATCCTATCGCCGGCCCAGGTGCTGACCACCTTTGGTAACGCCCTTGATACCATGGGCACCGACCCCAACCGCCTCGTCGGCAGGAGTGAAGTCGACGACCGGGGCGGCGACGAAGCTATTACAAATTCAAGTTCGTTCACCGCGACGTCAGGAGACGGTGCCGGCGACGACGGCGATGCGGATGATCTCGATCCCTTGGACTTGATCGACGTTCTTGAGGCCGAGGAGATGGAGGAATCGGAAGAAGAGGAGGAAGACGTCGCTGCGGACGACGACGACGAAAGAGAGGACGACGAAGACCTAATTCTATTCCTGCTCACCAACGGCGTGGAAGTTGAAGACCTCGTCGAAGTGGTCTTCGTCCCCCAAAATAACAATAATAATAACGATGGTGGCATGGACACCATGGATGCCGGCATGGACACAATGATGGGCGGTGGTGTGCCTAATGATGAGGTGACACCGATAGATCCAGACGATCCGGTAGATGAGATGACGGCCGTCGCTGCACTCGCCAGTAACGTCGCGGGTTTCAATGTCGTAGACGGAACTCAGTCCGTCGAAGGAACCGTATCGACCTTTTCAAATCTCAATTTGGGGACCATCAATCCGGTATTCTCGATCGGCGACGGTCTTATCCTGACGACCGGCGAACAGAACCCCGAGCAATTTGGTCCCGAAGTGGCGCTCAACGTTGATTCGAATTTCGCCGGCGACGACGATTTGGATGAAATTGTTTTCGTCGAAAACATCATTGGGCCCACGAGTGACGCGGCCGTGGTTGAATTTGATTTTACGTCACCCGCCGGCGCGAATTCGATCATCCTTGAATTCTTCTTCGCGACGGAAGAGTTTCCCGATCAAGAGAATACCCCTGACATCGCCGCGATTTTCGTGGATGCGGGCGGGAATCCTCGGCCCGAGGACAACGTTTTGTTTTTACGGGATAATGGGCCGGTCGGCTTCTTCTTTGGACAGAACGAAGATCAATGTCTCACCAATTCCGGCCAGCTCTCCATCGGGTACGACGGCCTGACCGAGCCACGTACCTTGCCAAAACTGCTCGGACAGGGCGCGAACCACTCGATCAAAATCGCGATTGCCGATACTGGCGACGCGGAACGGGATAGCGCCTTGTTTATTTCGATCCGGGGGTTCGGCCTCGCAGCCGGGGCGGGAGACGAAGGGGCGTTTATCGTTGGCTCCGATGGCGACGATCAATTGACCGGTGGTGCCGGCGATGACTTCCTGTTCGGTTTGGCGGGCAACGACGATCTCACCGGCGCCGCCGGAAATGATACGCTGGATGGTGGTGAGGACGAGACTTCCGTTTTCGGGACCGATTTCGATAGCGTCGATTACTCGAATTCCCAGGCGGGTGTCACGGTTGATCTCGCCAATGGCACGGCACTTGATGGGCTAGGCGGTACTGATACGCTGGAGGGGATCGAGGAAATCGAGGGATCGGGTTTCAGCGACCTTCTGATCGGCGGCGATCCCACGGGTAATTTTATCGAATCCTTCGAGGGACTGGCCGGCGACGACACCATCCAGGGCGGTAACTTGGTTCCCAATTCCTTGATTCCGAAATTCAGGGTCGAATACGACCAGGATCCGACCGGCGTCACCGTCGATTTGGAGAATGGAACCGCACTCGACGGTTTTGGCGACACGGATTCGCTGTCGAACATCAGCGCGGTCGTTGGCTCCGCTCAAGACGACCTCATCATCGGTAACGATAGCGCCACTATCGAAGACGGTCTCGAAGGTTTGGGTGGAGACGACACCATAGATGGCGGTGGCGGATTCGATAAGGTGGCGTTCTTGGAATCGCCGGCTGGCGTATCGGTGGACCTCACCGCGAACACTGCGTTGGACGGTTTTGGCGGCACGGATACCTTGATAGATATCGAGGGCGCTCTTGGCTCTGATTTCGCCGATACTTTCACCGGCAACGCCAGCGCCAATGCGTTCGAGGGGCGGGGCGGCAACGACACCGTCGATGGCGCCGCTGGCAACGACACCATTCGCGGCGATGCGGGCGAAGACAATCTTACCGGCGGACCCGGCGCAGACGACTTCGAGTATGCGATGCTCACTGATGGCACGTTTGTCGCCAACAATGTTACTGCGGCCTCGGTTGGCGCGACCGGCGACATCATTGCCGAATTCGTGAGTGGGATTGACAATATCGTCTTAGATGCAACGGAATTCGGTTTCGACGTTGGCCAAAATTTCGTGGATATGGAGAACTTCGCCAGACTCGAAACATCGTTTGACGGGTTCCTACCGACGCAGCCTGACCAACAGGGCTCAAGCCAAACCTTCAACAACAACGAACCGACCGTCATATTCTCGGAGCAGGACGGCGCTCTCTACTACGATGCGAATGGTTCCGACCCCGGGGTACACGGTCATCGCCACCGTCCAGGCCGGTGCCATCAACGCCGGTGATATCGAGGTTGTCGAACAGTTCCCCAACTAGTTTTTTCGGTTGGTGTTTGCGGTTCGGGGGAATCCGCCATTTGGCGGTACGCCGTTGCGCCCACGGTCACGAACCTAAGGATTCCTAATTTGCGGGCGCTACTGGTGCTAGCGCCTGAGGGCTGAAATCCGGGGGTTCAAGAACCGGGGTTGATTCACTCAGGTAAGGTAATTTCGCGGCGGCAGGAAGGGCGCGCCCGCTCGTGAGCGCCGCGATTGTGCTTATCGGCACCAAGGAAAATCCGCGGGATTTCAAGGTCGGCAACCATTGAACCAGTTCGTCGACGGTAACCGAATGCGGATGACCTATACCCACCGCATGACCGCGACTTGCGGCGACGGCTTCGAGTTCCGTCAATTTCGAGCGAACGTGCACGGGGTCGATGATGTGGTCGATGAAGACGTCCCGCTCCGCGGTTGGCAGGTCGATAGCCTTTGCGACAGAGGCACCAACCGACAAATGGGTGGTTCGCGAATCGAGAAACAGCAAACCTCGCGAATGGAGAATCTGGAGCACGGATTCCATTAGATCGTGCTCGCGCGTGAAGCGACTGCCCATATGATTATTAACGCCGACGTAGCCTTCGAAACGCGAGAGATTCCACTCAAGCCGGCGCAATAATTCCGTTTCTGACGTGCTCGTGACAAGTGCGTTTGGACCTGGATCTTGATCTTGGTTTTCCGGTTCCATGGGCAAATGCAATAGCAATTCGTGCCCGGCCGTTCGCGCCGTTTCGGTGCTTTCCGATAGATTTTCGACATACGGGAGGAACGCCAATGTCAAAGGTCCGGTAAGTGCGGTTACGCGATTCACCTCCGCGGCGTTGTGTCCCAAGTCGTCGATAACCAGGGCGACCATGGGCTGTGCAATCGCCGTCTCAGGAATCGCTACGGCGAACCTCCGCCACGCAGGCGGCACGATCTTGTTGGTGCTGACTTCACCGGGGTAGGCTACCGAATCAGGCGGATGCGCCAAGTTCGACGGTAGGGTTGGTTCAGGCGCGGCGACTGAATCGACCAGAGCCGACACCAACAATTTCGCGCCGGGTTCAAGCTCGGACTCTTCCTTGGAAATCGTCTCGGTGAGCGACTCGTGATTCCTTTCTGGCGATGTCTTCGATGGCGATCCAAGAGCCATTTCAGTTCGTGGAATCGCGGTTGGTGGATCAGCCGACCCACCAGGATCGGGAACGGCAGTGATCGCAACGGGCTCGATCTCTTGGACGTTCGTGGACTTGGCCGAATCCGCGCCGACGCTAAGAATGAGAACTGCGGAAAATGTGGTAATCACTGCTGTCCCCATAAGAATGGCAACGGCCCCGCCGGGAACCGATCTTATACGTACAGTGAAACGTCTGATATATTCTGAAACGGAAAGAGCCAACCTTCACTCCGAAATAATAATTTTCAATTTCGCGCCACTCGCCGCCAGATCAGGGATGACAAATTCAGACCCGCGATGGTGACCATTGCAGGCTTCGGGGATCGCGTCGCTCTCGCCGACTGACTTGCAAACCTCAACCAGCAAACCGTAACTTCCGATGACAATGTTGTCACCGCTTCGCAATCCCGTCTACCGAAACCTCTTTTTCGCTCAGGTCATTGCCCTAACTGGAACGGGGTTGGCTACTGTTGCCCTCACTTTGCTCGCGCATGACCTTGCGGGTGGCAACGCAGGCATGGTTCTCGGCACAGCGCTCGCCATCAAGATGGTCGCCTATATCGTCGTCGCACCGGTCGTTGGTGGCATTGCTCATCGGCTGCCCAGAAAATTTGTGCTCGTTAGCTTGGACGTGGCGCGTGCGCTTCTCGTAGCCTTGTTGCCGTGGATCGAGGAGATATGGCAAGTCTATCTCCTGATATTTATGCTCAACGCCTGCGCAGCCGGCTTCACGCCACTCTATCAGGCGGCCATTCCCGATGTATTGGTGGATGAATCCCTTTACACCCGCGCCCTGTCTCTTTCGCGATTGACACGTGACCTTGAACTACTTGCCAGTCCGATGATTGCCGCGTTCTTGCTCGTATTCGCTTCTTATCACGTCCTCTTCATGGTCAATGCTGTCGCATTCGTTCTTTCCGGGCTGATGATCATTTCGACCGGATTTCCGGCGCCTCCCGCAAGCGATCGGGGGCCCGGTATTTTCGCCAA
>JAAXGF010000163.1 GCA_012267605.1 Alphaproteobacteria bacterium
TCAGACCTGGGCAGTTACGTTTTGCGAAGGCAACGTAGACCACAACCAGATAGACCACGAGCCCACCGACGATCGCGCCGCAAATGATGAGGAACGCCGCAAGGAGCCAGTCTCCCCCGGAAGCCAGGTGTACGGCCACGGCAAAGAAGAAGATGGTGATGCCACCAAGAAAGATGGTGCTTGCAAGGACAACCGCCTTTCGTAGCCATGAAACTCGGAAGACCTCGATGTCATTTTGGATGGTTGCAGATTCGCTCATCGCAATATCTTCTCGAGGTCTAACCTGGTGGAAGAACGGGAAGGTATACAGCTGAACACCTTCGATAAATCAGTTCCTACAGAAGGACCATTCGCGAAACGGTCGATCACAATTATCACGACGCGCTTAGTGGGCTTTTAGATTGGATCGCAGTACCTTCAGTCACGGTTTGTCGTTTGATTCGACATAAATTCAAGAATATCAATGATTAAAACAGATTGTGCCGATGGTGGTCGTTAATCTGGACTGTCCTGTGTTCGAATTGTCAATTTGGTTGAATTCCTGCGATCCAATTTCCGATTGCGTGGAATGCCTGACTGGCTAGCTTTTTGACGGTTCTCCGATGGCTCGATGGACCGTGGGTCTTGACAGAACCACACCTGGCGCTATCTTCCGCCAACGATCGACTTTTCGCGGAAACGAGTGATCCATGGCCAAGCCCAGTAGCGTATTGATCAAGCTCCAGAGCACGGCGGGGACAGGTTATTTCTATACGGCGAAGAAAAACACCCGTACACAGACGGAGAAGCTTGAGTTCCGCAAATACGACCCTAAGGCGCGTAAGCACGTCATCTTCAAGGAAACGAAGATTAAGTAGCATGTCGCTGGGACGATTCCCGCTACACTGGTGATTCCGTCATGACCGTCGCCACCCTGGCGGACTGGCGTTCACGCGCCGAAAAACTTCATTTTCGCGACCAAGCCTTTATCGGCGGACGGTACGTGGATGCCGTAGCCGGCGGGCGGTTCGATTGCATTTGTCCAGCCAACGGAGCCGTGTTGACCAGCGTGGTCGCTGGCGAGGCCGCCGACGTGGACGCGGCCGTAGTCGCCGCGCGAGCAGCATTTAATTCCGGTCGTTGGTCGAATGCGGCGCCAAAGGTGCGCAAATCGGTGCTGCTCAAGTTGGCCGAACTGATCCTTGCCCACCGTGATGAGTTGGCTCTGCTCGAAACCCTCGACATGGGCAAGCCCATTCGTGATTCGCTCGCGATTGACGTGCCGGGTGCGGCCAACTGTATCCGGTGGTACGCCGAGGCCGTCGACAAGGTCTATGACCAGGTCGCACCGACAGCGCCGTCGGCTTTGGCGCTAATAACCCGCGAGCCTCTTGGTGTGGTCGCCGCCGTGGTGCCGTGGAATTTTCCGCTTCTGATGGCGTGTTGGAAACTGGGACCGGCCTTGGCCTCGGGCAACAGCGTTGTCCTCAAGCCAGCCGAACAGTCCCCGTTAACGGCAATTCGGCTAGCCGAGCTGGCAATGGAAGCCGGCTTACCGGAGGGCGTGTTCAACGTCGTACCCGGTTTTGGCCCCACCGCAGGACGGGCGCTCGGCGTTCATGGCGACGTGGATTGCGTTGCCTTCACCGGCTCTGCGGAGGTCGGAAAACTGTTTCTAAAGTACGCCGGTGAGTCGAACATGAAGCGGGTGAGCCTGGAATGTGGGGGCAAGACGCCCAACATCATCATGGCTGATTGCCCCGATCTGGATGCGGCGGCGCGGGCGGCGGCGTTCGGCATCTTCTTCAATCAGGGCGAGGTGTGCAACGCCGGCTCGCGCTTGCTGGTGGAAGAGTCGATTAGAGACCGCGTTCTTGAACGGATTTGCGACATAGCAACGTACTTACGGCCTGGTGAGCCGTTGGACCCGAAAACGCGCATGGGTGCGATCGTCGATTCGACCCAATTGGAACGGGTTATAGGTTACATCGACGCGGGCAGGAGTTGCGGCGCCCGGTTGCATCTTGGGGGCGCGCGGGCGAGGACGGACAGTGGCGGCTATTTCGTTGAACCGACAATCTTTGATGGTGTCGACAACAGTATGAAAATCGCCCAGGAGGAGATCTTCGGACCGGTGCTGTCGACCATCGTTTTCAAAGACGCCGACGACGCCGTGCGCATCGGCAATGACACCATTTATGGACTCGCCGCAGCAGTATGGACGCGTGACATCGCCAAGGCCCATAACACCGCCCGCCGTCTCCGCGCAGGGACCGTCTGGGTCAATTGTTTTGACCACGGGGATATCACGGTGCCGTTCGGGGGCTATAAGGAATCCGGCTTCGGTCGCGATAAGTCCTTGCACGCAATGGAAAAATACACCCAGCTCAAAACTACTTGGATCAATCTAGAAGCATAGTCGACGCAATGTCGGTGGCACGCTAACCCGTTCACCCAACTTTGGAATGCAAACGGGAGCGGACGAAAAACGGGTTTTATTAAGCCACGAAACGTCTGACAGTATCGATGAAATCAGTTACCGAGATGGGTTTGGCCACATAGGCTTCGCAACCACCTTTGCAGATTTTTTCCTCGTCCCCCTTCATCGCGAGGGCAGTAACGGCAACAATGGGAATCGACTTGATATCCTCATCATCCTTGATCCATCGGGTGACGTCGAGACCAGATACTTCCGGCAGTTGGATATCCATAAGAATGAGGTCGGGATGGTGATTTTTTGCCAGTTCGAGCGCCTCACGCCCTTCGCGCGTCTGTAGTGTCGCAAACCCGTGCGCATGCAAGAGATCGCTAAACAATTTCATATTCAGCTCATTGTCTTCGACGATGAGTACAGTTTTCGGCACCACGAACCCCCGCAAATATTCGCCGACTAAATTTCGCCCGAAGAAGCGTCCTGTTTAACACCTTAAGAATTTATGTGCTAGCAATTCAACCAATTCTCGCTTTGGAATCTTACTGAATGGTTAGCGACGATTTACTAAATCAACGGAGAGCAGATGCTGGATATGGACTATTCGGCCTCCGTCCACACGGCTAGTTCGTATCCGTCCGGGTCGGTAAAATGGAAGCGACGGCCACCGGGAAACTCGAATATCGGTTTGACGATCTTGCCGCCAGCCGATTCGACGCGAAGCAGAATCTCGGTTAGGTCAGTGCCGTAAAGAACCACGAGCGGACCGCCGGGGGTCACCGGACCGCTCGCGTCAAATCTACCCTTAATATGACCATCCGAAAATTCGCAATAGTTTGGCCCATAGTCGGTGAACGTCCAACCAAAAGCCTGACCATAGAATTCTTTTGATTGGGCGATGTCCGCGACATTGAATTCGATATAATCTATCCGACGATCCCTGGATGAATTTTCCATGCTCGATTCGACCTCTAAACCAACTGGCGATTGACACCAGCCAGATAACATATTTTCTCAACCCGAAGATGACATCCTTTTATAGAACGCACCGTATAGGGCCAACCGATATTCGGTGGGCTCGTGTCAAATTGACTTATTCATTCCGCCCCCAAGAATTCGAGCGTTGGGGTTATTAGCAATGCGGATCGGAATCGACTTGGGCGGGACAAAAATTGAAGCTATCGCATTTAGCGATGACGGGGAGGTTCGTGACCGCCGGCGAATTCCCACGCCCCGCGGAGATTACGCGGCTACCGTCCGCGCCGTTGTATCCATAGTGGCCGCCGTTGAAACGGAGGCCGGCGGTAACGGCAGCATCGGTATTGGTATTCCTGGCAGCGTCTCGGCGCGATCAGGACTCATCCGCAACGCCAACTCGGTATGGCTCATTGGACAGCCCTTGCAAAAAGATTTGGCCGACGCCCTTGGACGACCCGTAAGATTGGAGAATGATGCGAATTGCTTCGTCTTGTCGGAAGCTCTCGACGGCGCCGGTGCGGGAACGGACACCGTTTTTGGCGTTATACTGGGTACCGGCGTCGGCGGCGGCTTGGTCGTTGATAAGAGGCTGCTAGGAGGCCGAAACGCAATCGCCGGAGAGTGGGGCCACAACCCGATGCCGTGGCCAACTCCGGAGGAATGGCCAGGCCCTGAGTGTTACTGCGGGAAAACAGGATGTATCGAGTGTTTTCTTAGCGGTCCCGGACTTTCTCGGAGTTTTGGCACGGACGCTAGCGCCGCGCGTGATGCCCAAGCAATCGCCGCCGCCGCAGCAAGTGGCGACGCTGGCGCGAACACCGCTTTGACACTGTATGAAGACAGGCTCGCGCGGGCTCTTTCCAGCGCAATCAATCTTTTCGATCCCGACGTCATCGTTCTGGGTGGGGGGTTGTCGAACATCGAGCGCCTCTACCGTAACGTCCCAGCGAAGCTAATCTCCCATGTTTTCTCAGACCAAGTTACGACCCCAATTTTGCCCGCGAGACATGGTGACGCGAGTGGCGTTCGCGGTGCCGCATGGCTGTGGCCATTGGCCACCCAGCCAGGGGAAATCAGCCGATAAGTCAACAGTTTGGCGGCACAGACTGAATCTCTTCCAGCTCGCCGTGAATGGTGAAATCACCGTAGTCTATGTCTACCGAGTCGGCGACGCCGTCCGCGCCGATTCGTACGCCCAACTCGAACTCCGGTTCTGAAACGATTTCGAGGACAGAAAAATATGCGAACCTCACCGGCCAGTGCTTACGTGGTAGACCTCTCTTCGTCTTGCGGTTACTCGCCGTGGCTGGACCGATAAAAGTGCTGACGATCGACGGATTATCGACTGTGGATCCGTCAAACACCGTGCGCGTGAAATATTTTTGGCCAACCCGGGCGTGATCAATCACCATGAGCGTATGTTGCGTCGGGAACAGGGTCCCCGGCGGCAGTTTCATTTCCTGTGATTCAGGATCTTTAAAGACGGCGACACCACCACCTCTGCGAGAAAGCTCGGCTCGGCCGCTGACGTTCTCCGCTAACTCTCCGTCTCTCCAAGTCTTCTGACGGAAACGAAATTTCTCCCCTGACTTGGATTCCCAGCTCAAGAACGAGGAATAGGACTTCACGGCCTGCCCCGGACCAGATATTACTTCCAAAGCAATTCGCTGATCGACTGTCCAACCATCGCAGGCATCGACAACCTCCACCGACATTCGCCCACTTACATCGTGAATGCCGCTAGACTCGTCAGCGGTCTCCAATGTCAAACGATAAAACGCGCGGTGGGCGAGCAACTCGCCGTGCGCGTTCGGCGCGACCAATAACGACATTGAGGCGCAAACCAAAAGAAATGGTCCACGACGACAGCGTGCCTTCAATAGACGAGCAAATATTGATTCGGTCACTTAGGAATTCGATTTTCAGCGATCGACGGTATCAACTCAGAACAATCAACTGTATATGCGTCGGTTCGGACGCCTGAAAAATTGTGATTGAGCACAGTATTAAGCTAGTCAGCTCGCTACGCCTATCAATTTCGAGTAAAAATTGGCGGATGAATGTTGCATCGGCTTGCTGCGGACCCGGTTCGCTGGCATGATGGCCATTCAATTTCGTTTGTAATATCGGAGTTTTTCAATGGCGTTGACGTCAAACAGAATCTTGGCTCTTGGTTTCGCTTCAGCATTGGCGGCATTCACGGTCGCGGTAATTGCGGACAATGGTTTCGCCGATGATCACAACGCGGTTAGCGATCGGGAATTTGGAGAACGGGTTCGCCAGTTCCTCATGAACAATCCAGAAGTCATTGTGGAGGCCTACAAGGCCTATCAAGACAAGGTAAACCTGGAGCAAGCCCAACTGCAGAATCAAGCGGTCATCGCCAATCGGGAGCAGCTTATCAACGACCCTCATGCGCCGGTCGCTGGGAATCCGAATGCCCCAGTGACCCTGGTCGAATTTTTCGACTATCGCTGCGGTTATTGTAAAAAGATTCTCGGCACCATGATGAATTATGTCGGCCATGACTCGAATGTTCGCGTAGTGTTCAAGGAATTTCCGATCCTCGATGGAGAATCGCCAGGGCCATCGGAATTTGCCTCGCGGGCCGCATTGGCATCATTGAATCAGGATGAAAGTAAATATCTCGCCTACCACAACGCATTGATGACGGCACGTGGCGGACTGACCTTGCAAAGTATTTTGGCCATGGGTGAGGAAGTCGGCCTAGATCCTAAGCAGCTTCAGGCGGATATGAACTCCCCCGCAATCACGGAGATGATCCGACGTAACCGCGAACTGGCGCAAAAATTGCGGATCAGCGGCACACCAACACTGGTAATTGGTGACGAAGTACTTAGAGGTGCCCAGCCCCCTGAGAGAATACAACAAGCCATTGCCGACGCAATGTCAGCGAGCTAACGGCAGCCTGTACTTTTCTCTTACCGGCCTCTGGTTAGAAACCAATATCGTTACACGGCACACTCGGAATCATCGCAGCCGGTATTAGCTTCAGCCGAATTCGCAGACGTAGACGCGTGAGTTTCGGTCGGGAGGTTTAGCAGGGTAGCAATTTCCGCACCCAACGCCATATCGTCCTCGCGTCCGAATCCGTGTTTCCGCACATAACCTTCTCGGTCGACCAAAACGAGACTCGGTGTTCCGCGCATGCCATAGGTACGCATCGTATAGGGTACACCGTTGCTTTCTCCTGGTTCGTCGACACCAATCGGAAAACTAAAGCGGTACTCGTGAATGAACGCCTCCAGTGCGGTGGGCGTCATGGCGTCATGGTGCTCGAAGACCGTGTGCAGCCCGATGACAGCAACATCTTTCTTGGGAAACATATTGTGAATTTTTTGCGCCTGTGGCAGGCCGTACATAACGCATCCCGGGCACAACATTTGAAATGTGTGTAGAACCACCACCTTTCCGCGCAGATCGGACAGTTGAATGGGCTTCTTAGCGTTAAACCATTTCTGCACGCGCCATTCGGGGGCGAGACTGGCTTTTGACGACATGGCGAGCTTCTCCAGATGTAATTCTTTCCATTTTTGGCCCGGGAATCGACACACGATAGGCAAACATTCGCGGCGCTACCTCCCATTCACGCACTACCCACCCGTCACGCAAATTACCGTTCGAGCGCGGTAAAACAACCAATTCGGATGAAGCGAATGATGTGATGGTCCCCGCCCGGGACATCAACCTTTTACGATAATCTGCCGCAGATCGGCAAGAACGGAAATAATTCAAAGCAGCCTGAGAATTCGCCGCGCCTCAGATTAAAGACGATTACACGAGATCGCCGTGTCACGATTTAACGCTGGTCAGATCGGAGATACTCGTGATTTGGGACCGTTTCCCTCCGTCCTGCTTGTAGGCGTGAATGCATCCAACGCCCAAACACCCAGACGTCAGGACTTGCAGTCGACCGGACCACAGTTGCAATTCCTCCAATACATAGTGTTTTTGCTCAGGATTCACGCCTTCGCGCTCTAACAATTCGCTAAAGGCCTGCCATCCGGCGGTCGCAAATTAGATGAACTTTGGTAACTGCCCAGGTGCCTCAACTCTGACAGC
>JAAXGF010000197.1 GCA_012267605.1 Alphaproteobacteria bacterium
CCTTTGGGATAGCCGGAATCGCTCCTCGCTCTTTCATAGGATGCCCGATTTTTTGGTATTTCGGTGGACTTAGCGAGACGTTCTCCGCCCAACCAACGAGCACCGCCCCGCAACAAAGCCTGAAATCGCGGATCCGCCTTGCCCAAATCGTGCAGTAGGCCAGCGCGGGCGATGGCTTCGACCAAGTCCGCCGGCAATCCGCAGCCCATGGCATAACGGCGGGCCAACGCCTCGACGCCGGGCAGGTGCCTTAGCAGTTTGACGGGACGCCCGATACCGGATGCGCTAGCGTCATCCTCATCGCTGAAGAGGTCAGCTTCGCGGGTGAGTTCCGGTATGCGGCGGCTTCCGACGAGGACGATACTTTTGCCGCCGACAACGCGATAGGCACGAGCTAGCTTGGAGCCGGAATATTCCCTGCTCAACTCTTTTGCCGCTTTCGGCAACCAAGACCAGCGTTCCGTCAGCGATTCAGAGTCGGCCAGTTCCTGCAGCAGCTCTCTCAAGACGTTGCCGACCTCATGCGGGTCGTCGTCGTACTTCTGCGCCAGATCCTTTAGCAATTCATCTGCGGGACCTTTGGCCGTGACGGAATCCGGCCAATCGTCCACTAACTTCGGGTGCAAGCGGAGGATGGGCTTAGCACGGGCGAGCAGATAGGCGCGATCACCCACATCCAAATCCAAGTCGGCATCTGGCGGCAGGTCGCCGAGTTGACGCGCCGGGCCCGGATGGTTGGTCGGTATGACGATGACGTCGCCGGGCCGAATCGCCTTGGAATCCGCTGTGATGTCCCCAATTTCCGTCTCAGCTCCCCACCACCGCACAACCAAGCGTTCCACCTTGGACGAACCGTTTCCACTCAGGCCGTCCTCCGTGCCGATTCCTTCCACATCGGCGCTGTCGTCTGCGGCGTCTTCGCCGGCCAGCCAACGCCTGAACTCACTGATCGGCACGGGGAGCGTTTCGCTGCTGCTCGGCGGACACAAGGACAGAAGTTCCAGCGCGGTTTCCTTTTCGTGGATCAAATCTAAATCGGTGCGCCAGCAGACCTGCACATCCGCCACGCCTTCGCGGGGACCGTGCAGGAACAGAGCCACATCGGGCGAAGGTTGTGGTTCCGGTGCTGTCTGCGCCCAGCAATCGACATGGGCAGGAAGCATCACCGGAGCATTGACAGACGGCGCATTGAGTGAGGAGTCGCCGTCCGGTAGATGGGCGATTCCAAAATCGACCTCGCCGTTGTCATTCTTATGCTCGTTGAGCCAATTCCAAGTCTTGGTAAGGGCCTCGCCGTACACGGGATCATCGCCTTTGTCGCCTGTTTGGTCGCCGCGCACGAGAATAACCGCTCGCGCCTCAATTCGTCGCCCCATGCGATTCAGGCGGCCAAAACGCTGGCGCAGAGCGTCGAGACCGGCGCACTCGGTTACTAGACCGTCAAAGTCGAGATCGGCCCCGACTTCTAGGGTTTGAGTGGCAACGACGATCAATGGCTTTGCCAAAGTGCGTTCTGCGCGTTGGCCCGACTGAAGGGGTTCTAAGTGTTGTACGGCGACCTCTTTGTCAACGGGACGCATACGGCCTGTGAGTAGAATAGCGTCAAGGTCTTCTCTAACGGATAACAGACGATGCGTTTCCCGCGCCGTGGCAACGCGGTTGACAAACACTACGATAGCGCGGCGTTCGTCGTTGACCAGTTCCGATGCAGCCTCGGTCAAAGCTCTTGCCAGCATACTCGTGGCCTGTTTTCCCTTGGCTTTTTCGACTGTCTTCAGGACAGCAGGCTTATGTGCTAGTTGACGCTGACCTAGCGGGTGGTCGGGATCGCGGCTTTCTTCGGATAGGTCCTCAAACAGGTCCACCCCCGGCGGCAGAGTCGCCGACATTATCACCGGGTAAAAGGGACGTTCAAGCAGCGTATGCCCCCATTTCTGATAGCGCCGCACAGCCTGTAGAGTTTGCAGGAAAGGCTGGGCGCAATGCGCCTCGTCGAGCAGGATTAGACTGTCGTTGGCAATCAATCCCGCAGCTATCGGCCACGTCCTAGGGCCGCGTCCATAGCCGCGGAACAACAAGCGGGAGCCGATCTGATCGACGGTCGAGGCTACCACCATGGGTTGAAGCGGGCTGTGCATCCAAGCCTCTGACCGATACATACCGCCGCGCAATACATAAGCGGCTAGCGGCCGTGCCTCTTCAAATCCGTCTGCCTCGCCGTGGGCAATCTGTCGCAGGTTGTCTGCAACGCGCTTGAGGATGCCGTCCTGCGCCTTCTCAAAATGATCTGACAGCAGGCGTGCCCGCTCATAAGCCTGATCCACGATTACGCGCCGATCTACCACGAAGAAGATGCGGCGCGGCGCAGTGATGGCTTGCTTCCGCGCCAACCGAGATGCTTGGGCCGCCAACGCGAACACGGCGATATCCAAGCACGCGGTCTTGCCGGATGCCGTCGGCAAGGCAATGGCTTCGGGCCAAGGACCCTCTGCCCGCTTCAGCACTCTATCCGCCAACGCTTGCTGCCAAGCAAAAGGCGGATGGCCCCACAACTTGTTGAAGAACTCGGTGAAGTCCGTAGCGTTCAACTGCTTCAATGAGGCCAAGGTATAGCTGCCTTGGAAGTCAGCCACGGTCGCCCTCTTTTTTGTCCATCGGGCGGCACAACCCATATCCCCGGAAGCGACCTGCCCCCACAAGCACAGGCCCGCGCACCGGCTCGTCAAAGACTATCACCGCGTGGTTGTGGCTCCGCCGTCCGCCATCTTTCTTGCGCGTCAATTGCGGATATTCCCTAGCATGAGGCACACCTTCAACTAGCGAAACCGGATGCAGCAAAACCTCGCGGGGATGCGGCAGACCAATGTGTCCGCACATATCTTTCACGCTCTCGGCGGCCCGCTCCCACTTGTCCTTGCCGGCGAAATGTCGGTTCAGGACCACCGGCGTCACGCTCGCCCAAACGCACGACTCCCGTGTCCAGGTATCCGGGTCAAGGTTTTTCGGCGGGCGTTCGCGGGTTTCCAGCTCAATGGTACACTCGAACCACTGGCCATCGAACAAAGGATGTTCACGCGGCAATCCGGTAGCTGGATCGCGTAGGAACGGTTCGAGGCAATGCCCGGCCTCCTCCTGCTGATCCAATTCCGTCGGCAGAACCAGAGCCAAACCCATAATGCGACCATCTGCATGTTCGGCACCGACGAAGGGGAGCGGAGTCAAGGCCAGATGCGGTTCGGCGGTGGGCGTTCCGTCCGGGCTATGACCGCTGAACCATTCCGGCGGCGGTTGCTCGGGACACTCTTTCATCAATAAGCCGCGCAGGGCTGCTGTGAGCTTGAGCGTCGCCGGCAAGGACACGCGCTTGCCTTTGATGCTGAGGACAATGAGCCGAGAATCGAAAACCGAACTGGGGGTTTCGGGGTCGCTGTCTTTCGGAGGTCTATCGTATCCCTGCCAGCGGCCCGGCACCGGGCGCAGACTCACGGGTTCCCCATTGGGGAAACAGGCTTCCAAACGCTCTTTCATTTCCTTGATGTATTGTCTTTGCTCGCGAGGACTTCGCGCGTGACTTCGGCCACCTCCTCCGCGCATTGCCGCAGCAAGTCGATTTCGTATGGTGTCAACATCCGGGGAGCGGGCGAGGTACCGAGCCTCTGAGTAAGTAAGGCAATCGAAGGCGTGGCCGAAGTGTGTCTTCCACCATCTCTCGAAGTCTGATCCGTGCTTTTGTCGGAGTTCATGCAATTGCTCCTGTGAGGGGTTTAGTTTGGCAGAATAGGATTTGCCCGTCAGCGCAATGGCTCCAACGACCTTGCCGCCCTGCTTTTCTATCCAACCGCGCAGATTCGCCAGCGTACCGCCTTGGCCGATGAAATCGTCCACCATCACGTATTCGCGTTCACTCTGGATCTCACCTGCGAATGCGGCTTGTCGAGCGAGGCGGCCATACCCATCGGCACCCGTGTGGCATACCACATTGGTCTGCGTGACGGTGGTATCAAATGGGACCCCCAAGCGTTCACTAAGCAGCTTTGCCAAGGCAGCAGGAATCGCATTGAAGCCTTGCTCGTAGGCATTAGCGCATACCAGCACAGGGGCTCCGCCTTCGCTGACCTCGGCGATGAGTGCACGAACTGTGGTGATTCCTACTTCGTCAACTAAGCTACTGACCAGATTTGCCGCAGCCTCAGCATCACCACTTGTCTTCGCGCTAGGGTATTCGGGATGCTGCTTGGTATGGGATTCGCCGGCCAGCAAAACTGCATCCGCGAATGCCTCCCAAGGTACCCTTGGCGGTTGCTTCATCTCCTTGAGATCCGCCTCAGCTTGCTTGATCTCGCCGCGAAGATCGTGGTAGGCGATCCATGCGGCGCGATTCATGCGCGTTTCCAACGTCTTCAAGCGCCCAGGGCTCGTTACGCGCAGTCGCTGACGGGCGACTCCAAGCGTCGGAATCCAAGCAGGCGGCGGCGGCTTGGATTCCAGCCACATTTGCACAAAGGAGGCCGAATGCCCCACATGCGTAACTTTGGCGGCAAGCCGTTCCAAGGCGGCTCGATATGTACCCAATTCGACCTCCGGCCAAATCAGATGCACCGTCGGGTCGTGGGGAATGGCAACCGGGAAACTACGGGGCTGGCGCGACCGATACTCTGGAAGCTGGGCCAGTCCGGCTTCCTTTAGTTTGTTCAAGTCCTCGCTGGTGGGCATCTTACGACTGAGACTCGCGTCATTGACAGGCACATAACTGACAACAGTGGCGCGGCTGTCCGCATCCGAGGCGGCAATCGCAGGGGGTGGCAAGGTTTCAAGCCAGCTCAGGGCCTCGCCTTCGGCGGGATCTTCGCCGGTCTCGAACCAAGCTGCCGCCAACGCCATGAACATCCGATCGGGATGCGGTGGCCATTCGGCCTGCTCTTTCCGCGCCCCGTCCGCCGCTGCCATGGACCACCCATTCAGGTAGTGGAGGCCAAGGGCGAACATCAGTCTTCCTCTTCTCCCGATGTGTTGGCCAATTCCTGACTGCGCCGAACTAGTTCGACAAGATCTGGGGATGGGGTCAACTCAATCTCGCCCTCCCACGGTAGTCCCGCGTTTTTCGCCTCGACAATGGCCGCTGCCAACAGCTTCAGCGCATCTTCGGGACTAAGTTCAAATTCCCGTGGAGACTCTCCGGGACGGTCGAGCAGTTCCCACACAGGTTCTTGTTCAGCGAAAAGCTGGCAACGAGAACGAAGATCCGTATCAACTCGCGCCAGAGTACCAGCGGCTAGCCCTAGCGCAGCTAACGCGCTACGTGCGGCTATGTCAGTTTCGTGGTTAGAATCCGCGACACCGTTGAGCGGAAAACGGAGGCGGCGCAAAACAGCCAGAGACAAGGTTGTCGTTTGCCGTGCCCTGGAGATAGTGAATCCACCTTCCGTAATGGTTGGCGTGACGTTTCCGTGATTGGCTTCCGATGGCCTTCCTTTCTTGTCCTTACCTAGCTTGTTAGACCCCGCTTTTTCATCCAAGGTCCAATCCGGCACCTCATCACCTGAAGACGTCCGCTCGTATAACGGACCCGCTCCAAGCGTAATCTGGGCGGGATCAATGCGGCTTCCTGTTTTCTTCCCCCCCACCACATCATACCCTACAATCTCCGACGCCACCGCCCGCTGAAACTTGCACCCTAAGCCGCCACGAGGCCCGGTTGAATCCCACAGCCCGAATATCAGTGCGGTCGGACATAAGCCAAATAGGCCGATGGCGTTGCGTACCTCCGCAGTGTCGAGTATTCGACCTTTCTCCGACTCGCGGAAAATCGTGCCGTCAAGTAGGCTGTCGCGGAACAGCGCATCTGCGACGCGATGTGGTGCCTCTAAGCTGGTCACCGAGAATTTTTTGAGCAGTTTCTCCTGATCGAAGCGCGTTACTAGCAGAGGAATCTGTACCGTTCCGGCGCGGTGTGCCTCCAGCAGCGCCAATTCCATCCGGTTGGCCTGCGACTGCACCGAATCTAAGAGAACGCACTGACGAATCTCGCCGGTAGCGGGATCAACGCGCTCCTCGGTGGCGTATTTGCCTCCTTCATAGGTCGGCGGAAAAATCTTGTCGCCAGGGCCTCCTGCCGGCTGATAGTCGGTCACACACCTGAACGCTACCGCCGTTCCGCCGACCACGTCTTTCAAGGTCTGTAGATCAATCGTCATAGTCTATCCTCGTTCATTTTAGCTGCGCCTTGCCGCAGTGGTGATTGACATTGGTTTCGACATTTCGTTTGGTTAGAGGAATCTTCAAAACTCCTCGCGCTGTCCCCGGCGGGAGCAACTTAATGGAATGTTACATAAAATTACAACTTCAATAAACTTGAATTTATAGAATTTTTCCCGATAGCGCAATAGCGTCTTCTACCGTCGGGCCTCATTGAAGTATGGAAGTTGTAATTTTCTCGCACAAAGTATGTGCGTACTTCCGGGGTCTCGTTGCCCCGGCCTCATTGAAGAAGGCGACTTAGCATGTACCGATCTGGAGTTATCGGCTGACGCAGTCGAGGGCGTCGCCACCCCAAAAACCGCCTGCACTCCCCCCTTCTTGGAAATTGAAGACAGATCTCACTCGGCTCGTCAAAACCCGCTGCACTTACGGGATAACTTCAAAGCCCATCTGTCGGAAATGGTGGTCCAACGTCAATGCCCGGCGGATTCGCAGTTCTCGCATGAGAACAAAGCTGCAGCAGTCGGTAAAGGAGAATTCCTTATCCCGATAGCCGAAGAAGAGCGACCGCGCCCGTTCTCTTCGCGGTTCGTCAATAGACTCGATCCGCAGTCGGG
>JAAXGF010000389.1 GCA_012267605.1 Alphaproteobacteria bacterium
ATCAGACCTGGGCAGTTACATTAGTTTGGCATCATCGCTTTTAAAATCAGCGCCTAAGATGTATTCGGCGGTAACTCAGTGCCTCGGCAATGTGCACCCGAGCGACGGAGTCGGCACCATCGAGATCCGCGAGGGTTCGCGCGACTCGCAAAACCCTGTGGTAGCCCCGCGCTGTAAGGCGTAGACGGTCGGCGGCTTCAGTGAGCAGACCGGCGCCCTCATCCGAGGGTTTGGCGACACGAGTCAAGAGAGTGCCATCAGCTTGCGCGTTGGTGCGAATCTTGCGGTCGTGCAAATCTGTTTCACCTGCGTAGCGTTCCGCCTGAGCCGCACGCGTCTCAGCGACGCGGACTGCGACGGCAGCTGAACCTTCAGAAGGCGGCGGCAGCGTCAAATCGGCGGCACTGACTTCCGGCACGTCAACGTGAAGATCGATGCGGTCGTAGAGCGGTCCAGAAATTTTCGACTGGTACTCAGCTCCGCAACGGGGGGCGCGGGAACATGCGCGATCATTGTCGCCGAGATAGCCACAGCGGCACGGATTCATCGCCGCGACGAGTTGAAACCGAGCCGGATAGGTATAACGCGCGTTGGAGCGGGCAACGATGACCTGACCGGACTCCAAAGGTTGGCGCAAAGTCTCAAGCACTTGGTTGGAAAACTCGGGTAACTCGTCGAGAAATAGTACGCCGTGATGGGCCAAGGAAACTTCCCCCGGCCGTGCACGTACGCCGCCACCAACTAAGGCGGCCGGAGAAGCCGAGTGGTGCGGATCCCGGAACGGCCGGCGCCGGGTGAGCTTGCCCTCCGCAAGTAATCCGGCGACACTAGCGATCATACTGACCTCCAACGCCTCGGACGCGTCGAGCGGCGGTAGCAACCCAGGTAACCGTTGCGCCAACATCGATTTACCAGCACCCGGTGGCCCGACCATCAGCAAGTTATGACCACCCGCTGCGGTTATCTCCAGCGCGCGCTTCGCGGTCTCCTGTCCCTTGATATCCTTTAAGTCCGGGTAGTCGGTGGTATCGTCGGCTAGGCTCGCTTCCGGAGGCGACAATACTTGTGTTCCCTTAAAGTGGTTGATCAAGGCGAGAAGATTTGAGGGCGCCAACACTTCCGGGCCGTTCGCCCACACCGCTTCACCGCCATTTGTCGCCGGGCAGATCACCCCTCGATTGCGGGCGGCAGCATCTAGCGCTGTCGGCAGGACGCCAGCGATAGCTGGCAAAGCGCCGTCGAGCCCGAGTTCACCGAGCACTGTGTAGCCGGCGGTTTCGTCGCCGGGCAGAACCCCCATGCAAATGAGTAGACCTACTGCGATCGGGAGATCGTAATGACTGCCCTCCTTAATCACGTCGGCTGGTGCCAAATTGACCGTGATCCGCTTAGGCGGAAGGGAAACGCCCAAGGCACTGAACGATGCGCGCACGCGTTCCCGCGATTCCGCCACCGCCCGCTCGGCAAGACCAACGATGGCGAACGACGGGATACCCGACGCCAACTGCACTTGAACGTCGACTTCCTGAACCTCGATTCCGCGGAACACCACTGTACTGACGTGAGCAACCATTCTGTAAAGTCTCTTTACGCTGATCTGGATTAGTCATCGCGCCGCAATCCTGGCAAGGATAGCGATAGCGGGCACTGATCATTACGCACAACGCCCACGAAGATCATGCTACTTTTTGGCGAAGGTCAATCGGTTTGTGACACCGCAAACGGTACGTCGGCCTCAGGATTTCGATGCCACCGTTCTCGTTTCGATGGCGTCCCAGATACGTGCTTCTAGGCATACACCGTCGAATCGATTGATTTCCTGAATGCCCGTCGGCGAGGTGACATTGATCTCGGTGAGATATTCACCGATCACGTCGATGCCCACGAAAATCATCCCGCGCTCCTTCAAGGTGGGGCCGATGACCCGGCAAATTTCCCGATCCCGCGCCGACAGGGTCGCCGCCTCAGCCACGCCGCCAACGTGCATGTTCGATCGTGCCTCGCCCAGCGGCGGAACGCGGTTTACCGCCCCGGCAGCCTCGCCATCGACGAGTATTATTCTTTTATCCCCGGCGCGAACCTCGGGAAGATACTTTTGTGCGATAATCGGCTCTCGATACATTTGTGTGAACATTTCCAGCAGGACATTCAGGTTTTCGTCGCCCGGCGCGATATGAAAAACACCTGCACCCCCGTTTCCATATAGCGGCTTGACGATGATATCCGCGTGTTCCGCGCGAAACTCGTGGATCAACGCCGCGTCCGACGTGATCAAGGTTGGCGGCATCAGGTCGCCAAATCGCGTGACGAATAGCTTCTCGGGTGCGTTCCGCACCTGCGCCGGATCGTTTACCACGCAAGTCCTTGGGTGGACGTGCTCCAAGAGATGGGTGGCAGTGATGTAGGCCATATCAAACGGCGGATCCTGGCGCATCAGAACCACATCCATGGTCGCGAGATCTCGCGCCTCGGCGGCCCCATAGTCGAAATGGTTCGCCTTTTCCCGGCGTACGGTGAGCGGCCGTACACGGGCCAATACGCGCCCATCGTGAAACGCCAGGTCACGGGGGAGGTAGTGCCACAGCCGATGACCGCGCCGCTGTGCCTCCAGCGCTAGAGCGAAGGTACTATCCGCCTCGATATCGATCGCTTCGATCGGGTCCATTTGGATGGCGACCGAAAGATTCATGGCGGATCAGCTCGGCGGTAATACGCGGACGTGGCTGACCACCTTTTTCACGTGGGAGATGGTGCGGGCGATTTGGGTAACCCTGGAGAGCTCGGCATCATCTTGAGCAATACCGATCAAGTAAACGATACCGTTTACCGTATCGACGTTGTAGTTCACCCCTCGGATGGTTTTGTCGAGCAAAATTTTTCCACGCAGCCGAGTCGTAATCCATACGTCGCGCGAATAATTGGTTAGGCCACCGGCGTCGGTCACCTGAATTTCGTTGATGACCTCTTTGACTTCCTTTGCCTGCCATGCAAGGCGGACCGCTTCGATGCGATCTTCGGGACTCCTAACGCTTCCGGTGAGAAGCACCCGGCCCTCAACGGACTCGACATCGACCTCCACGAAAAGGTCCTTATTCACTTCGTTGGTGTACAGTTCATAGCTGATGCGCGTTTCGATCGCCGCGTCGTCGACGGCATCCTCGAAGGAACGCTCCTGGGTCACCACGACACCGCCCGTGGTCGCGGCACCGGTCGCGACAACGGCCTCACACGCGCTAAGGGCCAAAGGCGCGGCCAGTGCTACGGCGAGGAGTCGGCCGCGATGGCAAATACTTCGCTTTTCCATTAGTGGGAATCTCCCGGCATTACGAGAATCAGGAAGGGTTGGCCGATTTTATGCCAGTGCTCTCCTCGAACAAAGCGCTTACGGAGAACAATTTTCAAGTTAGGGACGCCATGCATCGGTGAGATGTCGAGGAACGCGCCAAGGTCGCACAAGCATCAAATCGAAGCGCACATCGTGGTTGGCAAACCTGGGAAAACGGGCGAGAAACACTTCCGCCGCACGGTGAATCCGACCACGCTGCCGAGAAGTCAGCGGCGACTCGCCAATCTGAAAATCGGCCCGTGCTTTGACTTCGACGACGGCAAGCAAGGAACCACGCCGGGCGACGATATCGATTTCACCGACGCCAGCGGCAAACCGTCGTGCCAGCACACGATACCCACGCAGCCGCAGCCACCAGACACAAAGGGTCTCGGCGTGGCGGCCGAACCGCTCGGCGACACGCCTTTGCGGGCGGCTGTTCACCGCCCAGACCTGAGCAAGAGGGCGCGCGCATATACTTGGCCCCGAGCGACTCCGGTTTTTTTTGCGACCTCGGCAACCGCTCGGCTCGGAGGCATCTCGCGGAGTGCCGCCACGAGTAATTTGTCGACTTGTGCGTCGGCTGCGGTGCTTTCATGCGGCGGACCAACGATTACCACGACCTCGCCCTTGGGTGCTCCCTCCGACGCGAACGCCGCCGCCAATTCGGCAAGGTCGCCGCGCTTTACATCCTCGAACAATTTGGTCAGCTCCCTTGCAACCGCAGCCTTTCTGTTGCCTAGAATTTCAGCCATATCGGCGAGCATCGTCGGGAGTCGGCGTGCCGACTCGAAGACCACCAGGGTCGCCGGGGCGATCACGAGTTCGCTCAGGCGACGTCGTCGCGCGGGCCGACGCGACGGCAAGAATCCGACGAACAAGACCTGACCTGCCGGTAAGCCAGACACCGTTAAGGCGGTCACCGCTGAGGTCACGCCCGGGACCGCCGTCACCGGAATTTCCTTGTCGAGAGCCGCCACCACGAGTTTGTGACCGGGATCGGATATCAACGGCGTGCCCGCATCGCTAACCAAGGCAATAGCTGCACCGCGGGACAGTCGATCAATCACCCTGGGTCGGACGCGAGGAGCGTTGTGATCACTGTAGGTTTCAAGGCGCGCTCGAATGCCATGAATCGCCAGGAGCTTTCGGGTTACCCGAGTATCTTCGCAAATCACCATGTCCGCCGTGCGCAGCACATCGAGCGCCCGTAACGTGATATCACCCGCATTGCCGATAGGTGTGGAGACAATGTACAGACCGGGCAAAAGTTTACTTGCCGACTGGCCTTCGATAGGCTCGCGCGCTTGAGATGACCGTATCGCGGAGGTTTTCCTTGGGGATTTTTTCGCTTTTCGATCGCGCCACCGGGGTGTGGCAGCTGCCATGGATTTTCGCCTGCTTATTGCTCATCAGCGCCTGCGGCACCCGCACAATACCGCCGCGCTCGCCAGGTGCGCAACCGGAGGCAACGCCGCCGCCAAGCGTTTCGGCGCAACCGCCGCCAGCCCCCGTCGAAATGCTGCCCAAAACCCCTGCGGAGAGTCGGATCGAGCTGATCGCACCAAAACTGCCTGAAGGCCCTGTCGTCATTGGATTGCTCTTGCCGTTGAGTGGATCGGATGCCGAGTTGGGCAGCGAGTTATTAGCGGCCGCCGAGCTTGCCTTATTCGACATTGACAATGTTGACCTGGTCATCGTACCGCGGGATACCAGCGGGACGCCGGAAGGCGCCGCCGGGGCAGCCTCGGATGCCATTGCCGAGGGCGCCCAATTACTCCTCGGGCCATGGTTCGGTGAATCGGCAACCGCTGTGGCGCCACTAGCGCGAGCCGCCGGCGTCAATGTCGTTAGTTTTTCATCGGACCGGACGGTCGCCGGACACGGCGTCTTCGTCATGGGCTTTCTACCCGCCGAGCAGGTCCACCGCGTAGTGACCTTTGCAAACTCAAAAGCGATTTTGCGTTTCGCTGCTATCGCACCGGACAATCGCTACGGCAACGTCATGATCAACGCGTTGAACGACGTTAGTTCCGCTATCGGTGTCGACGTCGCACGCATTGCCCTGTATCCGCCAACAGTCAAGGGCTCCAGCGATGTCGCCGATGTGGTCAGTAATTTCGCTGATTTCGAACTCCGAAAACAGGCGCTTGAGGATCAGCGGCGGATTTTGGAGGAAAGCGGTGACGAATTTGCCCTTGCAGCATTGCGTCGACTGGAAAACCGAGAGACTCTTGGCGACGTGGATTACGACGCAGTGTTGATTGCCGATTCAGGGGCGCGTTTGCGCGCGGTCGCTCCACTCCTTCCCTTCTACGACGTCGATCCCGCAAAGGTACGAGTTCTTGGACCAATGCATTGGGACGCGCCTGATATCACCAGCGAGCCATCCCTCGTAGGCGCATGGTTCGCGGCACCACCCCGTGACGTCCGCAACCAGTTCTTGACTCGGTTCGAAAGTATCTACGGGCACCGGCCCCGGCGTCTTGCCACACTGGCGTATGATGGGCTAGCCCTCGCCGGAGCTCTCGCGAGCCTTCCAGACGGTCCTGACTTTAGCGTACAAGCCCTCATCGCCGAATCCGGGTTTCGGGGCGTTGACGGCCTGTTTCGATTCCACGAAGACGGCACGATCGAACGCGGTCTTGCCGTATACCAGATTACGACGAAAGAGCCGAAACTGGTTAGCCCAGCTCCAAAGACCTTCAGTCTATTTTAGTTACCTGCCTTAGGTTCGGGCGGCCTGTGCGGCCCAGGCGGTAAGCAGCTCATCCCGGCTTCGTAAACCAGCCTCGGGGAGTGCATGATTGACCACCGCCTGGCCAATTCCACCGGCAAATTCCGGCAAGCGGTTTTCCCACACTGCCTGGTGTATCGCGGGGAGCTCCGACCACGGCGCCAAATAGGGCGGATCAACGGTAACCATACCGCTCTCGATCACACCATTCAGCGCACCAATCTCGGCAGCGTTACTCAGATGGGTGCCGAAAATCGCAGCACTCGGCATGAGGATCCGCCGCTGACGCATCCATACCTGCGGTGCGTAGAAGCTGTAGCGCCGCCCCCCCATGTCCCCGGTGTAAACGACGCGGCCGGTATGCGCTTTGACCATCATCGATGTAACGCTCAAGGAATCCCTGTGGGCCCGTTCGACGACCACGTCGGGCATACCGCGCGGATTGTTGGCCGAGCGCAGCAGCCGACCGACCGCGGCGCCGATCGGTTTAAAACTGTACTCGTTGAAATCGCGAACGGCCTCCTTAAACGCTGCTGTCTCATCCCGGGCGTCGGGTAGGTCGGGGAGCCGTTCCGGCCAAACGAAATGACTAACACGGCGGTGGATTTCGGCCAACGACACAGCACCCGCAACGGCATCACCAAACCCCAGGGACAGCACAAAGTCCCGCTCTGCGTCGTCGTCCGTGACAACGACAATTCGCCCGCCCGCCGCACGAGCCGCTTCGATTGCAGCCAGTGCCTGGCGGTCCCTTTCGTCAGCTCCGGAGCCGTAGAACACAACCACGGCCTCGCCTGGGCGAAGGTTGGCGCGGTGCAACATGTCGACCGGATCCACCGTGCCAGACTTGCCGATAAACGTCATATGGTATCCAGACGACGCACCGAAAAAGGTTGCTGCGCCACCCTCCGCAAGCGTCTGAAATGTCCTCGGAAAGGCCAGTTCCCCGGCGTGAGAGACGGCGTAATCAACAAGATTCCCGTCGTTAACCGCGCGCACTGCGTCGAGAAACGCCGTACCGTCGGCCTCCCATTTCGCCCATTCCGCAGGATCGGCTGGCACAGTCGTGAAACAGGCAGAGATTGCCGGATCGGCCCGGTCGATGGCACCTGCCCCAAAAGACTCCACCCATGATTTCCGATTCGCCGAGGAAACCATGCCGGTGACGCGAAGCCTGCTACCGAGTGCCAAGTGTACAGTCCACGCACCGGTCCCAGTGGCAGCACCCTCGATGAAGATTCGTCGTCCCGACCGTACACCGAGAGTAGTAAACAAGGCCCGATATACAGTGCCGGCAGCGAGAATGTAGCTTCCCGCCGTCTCAAGCGCGAGGTCCGGCGGGGGTTTGAAACATTGGGGTCCTTGGGCCAGCATGAACTGCTGATGGGAGCCGTCGGGAGACTGATATCCCTGAATGTGGAAATCAGTAAACATGGGATCTACGCCTGCCTGGGGATCAAGCAGTTCGGACACGCCCGAATACACATGCACCAAATCCCCGACGCTCAACCGCCCCTCCTCTTGGACCGCCTCGCCCAGCGCCGCCACGAGGGCAGTGCCGCCGGAACCGGTTACATGGACGTCTTCATCGTGTTCATCGAACAGAGAAACGGGAATGCCGGTGATTGCCCAAATGTCATTAAAGTTGATCTCCGACGCCAACATGTACAAGAGTACTTGGTTAGGTGCCGGGCGCGGTACCGGAATAACTGTCTGTACCTCGGCGTCCGTAGGATCGCCGTGATTGGCGGCTCCGGTTTGGCGGTCGCGGACGACGGCGTGGGCGTATTGCCAATCCGGCAAGGGCGTGATTCCCGGAAGAAACGGCGCGCCAACTGAAATCAACCGGCCGTCGGCCTTGAGCACCGAGATTTCGTCGGCTGTGAACTCTGGACGTCGCCGCGCTGGCAAAGGTGGCGATTTCTTTTCCAGAAATAGCGCAATTCCCTTTTTCCCACCATCGGTCGAATCAAGTAGGAATTCCGCGAACGCATCGACTTCAGCCGCAAGGCCCTCACCGATCCCCTTTTCGAAGCCAAGGCGGACGAGATCGACGATGCGATCTGCCACCTTACCACGCCCGCCCTGGCGGGCCTGTTTTCGGCACAAATCCACATATCCTCCCGTCTCAAAAACGGATATCGGAAACTGGCCAGCTTGATTCCACTCATCGATCCGTTGATGCCGCCGGCGCATCGCTTCGTGGATTGCGCCCGCCGTACCCAATGCCGCTTCTCGGGCCAGAGTTTGCGCCAGAGACAGTACGTCTTGATCTCCGGCGGCGAGAACATCCAGGATGCCAAGTGTCAGAGCTTCCTCACCCACCACCTGCCGTCCCGATAAAAGAATCGCCAATGCAGCCGAGATTCCGCTCTCGAGGCCACGTTCTGCGAGCACCCTTGGCAATCGTTGCGTACCACCAAAACCCGGTGGCAAAAACAAGTTGATTTCAGGCTGTCCAAGACGTGTCCGGGCATCACCGACCCGAAAGTGACACGCCAGTGCCAATTCGCAACCGCCACCCAATGCAGCACCGCGAACCGCCGCTATCACTGGTTTGGTCATGCGCTCCAGACGGTCGAAAGCGGCATGTGCTTTGGCCGGCAAAGCGCGTGCCTCCTCGCGATCACTAATTTGCTCAAGCATCTGACGCACGTCCGCCCCCGCGACAAAGGTGCGGTTGCCTGCACCAGCTACTACAACTGCGCCCACGTCGTCACGACGTGACACGTGGGTCAAGGCGGTGCCCATCTCGTCAAGAACTCGTTCTGACAATGCGTTTACCGGCGGATTACGAATTGTAATTGTTGCTACCCGGATCTCGCCGCGACCATCATCATGACCGACGTGATCGTATTGCACGCGGATGAACCGCATGTCCTCGAATACCGTTTGCTCTTCCGCCCTCGCACGGCCTTGCCGCCACACATCGATCCGAGTTTTGGCTCCGTCCAAGCATTCGGGATTGCGCAGGGTGGTGGTATCGCCTAGGTCCTCTCCAAACATGATCGCCTTGAGGAAACGACGCATGTATTTGCCGCTTCGAGTCTCCGGAAATGCGCTGAGAGTGATAAAATCTCCCGGCACCGCCACCGCCCCCTTTTCGGCGCGCACCAGCTCGCGCAGCCGCCGCTCGTCGTCGCCGCTTAGACGACGTCCCGGCGCAGCGAGAATGAAGGCCACCGGCGTCAGCCCTTTCTCCCGGTGGGGGGCGCCGACGACGATGCAATTGCCGACCGGTGATTCGGGATTGAGTTGCTTGTCCTTGAGGATAGCCCCTTCGATTTCTTCGGTTCCCATACGGTGGCCCGAAACATTGATGACGTCGTCAGATCGCCCGTGTAAGGAAAAGCTGCCATCCGCGAACCGACGAGCAAAATCGCCTTGTAAATAAGCCAAGGCCGGACCGCCGTCGGAACGTCGAAAACGGTCGAAGTATATTCGCCTGAAACGATCGATATCACCTTGCCAATCAGGGCTACCGACTTTGGCCGCATCGCCCCAAACGGTACGCGCCAGGTACGGATATGGGGCGGAAATGACGATTTCCCCCTTCTCCTCGATTTCGGCGCGACGGTAGCCAACCCGACCATGGGCGTCGCTTTCGCCTTCGGCTAGCCAAACGTCGCCCACAACCCACGGCAACGGATAGGTGCGCGCATCCGCCCGTAAACGAAGATCGGCGTTGCCATAAGGGTGGGTCCAGACGATTCCACCGTGTTCCGTCGCCCAATAGGAATTGATATATTGCGGCGTCATCAACGACATACCAAACGCCTGCACTGCTGGCGACGTTGGTTCGGCGCAAAACGTCGCAACCTTCAATGACGACACGTCGAATGCCTCGACGTCGGCGCGGTTTTGCGGATTGGTCATAACGCCCTTGAGGAAGGTGACGCCGGCCTTGAAGATGGTCACGCCGTACCGTTCGATGATCGAGGCGAATCGCCCGGCGTTGGGAAAAACCGGCGCACCTTCGGTAATCACGCCAGGAATTCGAGCCGCGAGTGCGGCGGTGATCAGATACGACTGACCGGTAATCCAACCTGGATCGGCGATTACGTACATGATGTCGCGGCCAGCCTCGGCGTCGAAGCTGACCGCCATTGTTTCAATTATGCCGGCAACATAACCACCGTGGACGTGAACAACGCCTTTCGGTTTACCCGTCGAACCGGAGGTATAAATGATGAAGAGTGGGAATTCCGCGTCCACCGGTCGGCACGGCACGGCGCGCCATAGCGCAGCGGCCAACTCGGCGTCGCCGAGCTGGCGGAGGCCCGCCATGTCGCCTACACCGGCGGCACGACATATCTTGGGCTCGGCGGAGGCAAGCAAATCATCTGCCCAAAGGTCGCGTCCTTCCGTCCAAGGCATGTCCGGAATGCCGACGTGCCGAACAACGACAACGTGTTCCACAGGGGATGGCGCGGCGGCAAGAGCCTCAGCGATGTCCGCACGTAGTTCCGCCGATTCACCGGCGTCCAGCCCCAGCTCCCTGTCCAGCACCTTACCGACGGCACGCATGACATCGGCAGGCAATACGGTGATTTCACCCGCAAGTTCATCCTCGACAGATTTCCTCATTGCCGCCCCTAGCGTATCGCCAGCGGTTCGTTCCACGAGCTCTGCGGCCATCGGAACGGAAATGAACCGGTCGAGCGCTGGATCGCTATAAGCCTCTTTGAAGGGGACATTCTCGGCGTTCCGCGATGCCCCATCGGCGGTGATGACCACGCGCGCTCCCGAATCGGCGATACGATCCGAAAGGGTTTTGTCAGAGAATCCACCGAAAACTGGCGTGTAAATGATCCCCAAACGCTTCGCCGCCTCGGTCCAGATAATCTGCTCGAGAATATTCGGCATGTTGAGGGCGACCCGGTCGCCGTAATCAAGGCCGAGGTCACGCAACGCCTGGGCGGCCACCACCGACTGGATGAATAATTCGCGCCGGGTTAATTCGGTATGCTGGACCGGCCCGCCCCGGCCGTCGTTCGCCGCCGCATCCCAGCGGTCGCCCTCGAAGTAATAGGCGACCTCGGATCCATGGCCTACCACAACATGACGGTCCACCTCGTTGAATGCGGCGTTGGTCGATCCACCGCTAAACCACTGATAGTAGGGCGCGCGATGATCATCGAATGCCGTTTCCCACGGCGTCCAATCGTCAAGGCGTATCGGCTCTGCGTTTTCTACGCGCCAACCAGTCCAGTTGCCGTTCGTACCCTTGCTAAGCCAGGCGCCATGCTGAGGATGATACCAATGCAGGTTGCGCGCCGCGATCTCGCCGTGGAATGCGCCAGGATCGGCGAGACACGCGTCGCGCATGGTCTGCCAATCATCAAGGCTTCGAATCGAATTGACGCGGATATCAGTCGGCAACTCCGGCGTATGGGGCGCACCTACCGGCTCACCGTTGGTTGGTGGCGCGACTTTCATGCCTTCAGTTTGTCCGGACATTCCTTCCCCAGTTTTTCTTTAGTTGTCGAAAAACGAATTTTATCGAAATGCGAAACCGGCGTCGACGTCAATCCCCATCTATTGCTCGTGGAGCGGATCGACATATTCGACCCAACAAATCATTTCAAATTTATAGCAACCCGTTTCGAATTGACAGCGAACCGATATAGTCTCGGAAAATGAACCAGTTGTCCCAACATTTAGGCGTTAGATCGATATATTGACAACCACCAAGGAATGGACGCCCACTTCAGTTTGCCGTAAAAAGATTGGCAACGGATGCCGAACGGCGATCGGCTTGCTTTTAATGTCGTGGAGAAAGCGGTTTGTCCTTGCTTTCTTGACGCTAAAGAACGGAGATAGTCGGATGATAGAGCTCTTCAAGCGTGTTTTTGTCGGCGTATTGATGGTTGGCTTTTCGGGCACCGCCATCGCAGGATCTCACGAGTCGGTGGATTGGTCGCAAGCGATCGAAAAAACCGTTGTCTTGACTGAGTTCAAGACCGAACCGAACAACATTCCCTTACGTCCCGGTCAGCCTTATCGCATGCGTTTCGAGAACGCGGGGGCGTTCCCCAACTGCGTCATCTCGGAAGAATTCTTCGCCGCGATCGACGCCGCGGAATTGAAGATGGGTGACGAAGTCATTTCTCACGCCACGCTCGAGCAAATTAGCGTGTCGGCCGCAGGCAGCGAGCTTCTATTCGTGCCAAAGAAGACCGGTGCCTACGGATTTCACTGCAATACGTTTCATCACTTCGTGTTCGGTATGGGCGGTGTCATCACCGTAACCCAGTGAACCGCGTGAGGTAATCCGATTTGAAATGCACTATGACGAGCAACCGCGCGCCCCGAAATACGTAATGGCCCGTAAGTAAGGGTCCGGATTTACTAAAGAACCTGGCCCGCTTAAGTCCGGTGACAGGGTTAGCCGCGATTTGGGATGCGATGGACGAAATGAAACCTATTCTTGGAGTGCGACCAATGAAACGAAACCTAATCGCAATTTCCGCGCTTGCTATTAGCGCGATGTTCGCCAACCCATCGGCGTGGGCAGGAGAGGAAATCGTGGTCGACATGTATGACGACGAATTCACGCCCCAGGAAGTCGAGGCACGTCACGGAGACAAAATCATATTCCGAAACAGGAGTGTCAGATCACCTCACGCCGCTACTCTCCTCGGTAAAGGCTGGCGTTTCGGGCGCAAGGATTTCTTCAAGGAGCAAGTTATCACGCCAGGCAACGTGTTCATCTTTACCGTTCCGGAAAACATGGCGGCTGGAACCTATGACTTGGGATGCGGTTTGCACGAAGTGATGAAAGCTAAGGTCAAGATCGCTGCGAATTGAAGGCGTCATCTCGTTGAGGTACAAGCCCGTGCCTTGCGAGATGCCGTTGTTCCCTATTGCAAGTCCCGAAATCTAAGGTTTCAAATCTAACGACTCGAATTTCGCCCCCGACAGGTCGCCGAACCGCCAACCCGGGGAAGAGGTAGATCAGCGGCGTTGCCGATCTATCTCTTACGCTTCCTCTTCATTTTGAGGATTTCTGAACCTCAGGTTTTTTCGAAAATCTACGAATCGCCTTGTTTATTAGAACGTAAAACAGGCCTCCCAAAAACATTGCGACTATGAAATCTAGTGCCACGCTGCCACCATTCGAGTCGTTACCAAGCACGTTTGTGTAATTTGAAAAGCTATAATAGGCCCAGGATTCAGGTACCGAAACCCTATAGTTCGTTATGCGATCGACGGTGCACCGCCCCCGCACAGTACCGAACTTGGCCCATCCGTTTACACCATCGCTTGCGCTGGCTACGATCGACCGAAGAACGGGATGCCAGCTGTTGGTAAGTAGCATTGGTGGGCTGGCAAGGATCGAAATGCCCAGTTCGAGGGTTTATGGCCAAACGGATTGCGTCACATGGATGACAATCTGATTTCCAGCGGAAAGCTCACAGAAGCCGTAATTGATACGATCGGTGCATTGGTGGTCGTGGTCGACCGCGACGGACGAATTGTGTTGTTCAACAAGGGTTGCGAGCTGGTAACCGGATATACCTTCGACGAAGTAAAGGGCTGCCGGGTTTGGGAACTTTTCGTTTTGCCGGAGGAAATCGACTCCGCGCGGGCGACCTTTATAAAAATGATATCCGGAGATTTTCCCGGCACGCAGGTGAGTATCTGGGCAACAAAGGCGAGCGGAAAACGGCTAATCGAGTGGTCGAACACGGCTGTACACGACCACGCCGGAAACGTTAGCCACATCGTGTCGACAGGTATCGACATTACCGAACAACAAGCACACCGCGATGCATCCGAACGAAGTGAGGAACGCCTGAGATCGATCCTGCATACCGTGCCGGACGCCATTATTACGATCGACGAATGCGGTATTGTCGAATCTTACAGCCCCTCGGCAGAACGGGTGTTTGGGTACACTTCGGACGAGGTCGTGGGCCGAAACGTAAACATGCTGATGCCCACACCCTACCGGGAAAATCACGATCAGTTTATTCAAAG
>JAAXGF010000142.1 GCA_012267605.1 Alphaproteobacteria bacterium
CCCTCGATTCGCCCCCTCCATTTGGCGCCCTGTAGTGCCGACCTTTGGAGGTCCGATTGTGGAAAATCAATGGGTTAGCATCTTCGCGACCCCCGAGTTGCGGAAGTCGGGCTAAACGTGTTGCCTGTCTGAGTTAGGGAGAACAGCGATCCCGTGGCCGCACCCGACTCGTCAAGGGCCATACCGGTCATCATCCAAGTTGCGGTTTCTGTAGCGCCGCCCTGAAATGTTGCCGTCACCGACATGGGACCCATCAACTCTCCAGTGGCAACTTCGGTATCAAGGCCGCTGGGGATATTAAATTCTGTTCCAGCAACTGACGAAACGACCAGACCGGCGTGCGCGCTCTGCCCGACCATGAAATTGGCGAGAACAAATCCCAATAAAAACGAGACAAGCCTGAATCTCGTGCCGAATCCATGCATTTCTAATTCTCCTTCATGAACTCTATGTTCCCCAACGGGAAGCCTCCGAATTTTCCTGTGAGCGATCTTTGTCGCCTCACCTTCTCCGCTCTTCGAACGCCACCGTGGCACATAATTTCCCAACATTAACAATTTACGCACGTTACGTGCCAAATTAATGGAAATCTATATATATTAATGGGTTAGGGGAAATTTGGCCGATTAGAAGGACGCGCCCGCGAACCAAATTGTAAAATAATCCGACACTTTAGACGCGCCAAATAACGCAATATTAACCATAACTTGCACTTTTTCAATCGAATCAAGAAAATTTGTCTTTATTATCAAAGGGATATCGAAATTCGGTGATTGCAAAGCTACTGTAAAGTATTCCGACACCATGGGCGCGGAGAGATTGAAACGCCACGGCGCTGAGCACAAGAATTGCTTGCCAACCTGGAGAACGTTCAAATTTATCTTTCCATATCAATGGGATAGGGCTTGCGCGCCGAAAACCGTGACAAAGACTTGTGACGCCGAAATTCAGGTGCGTTTGTCGAACGTACGCCTAACGATGAAGTAATTTGTGCTCCTACCCATAAAGCACGATTGTTGAGCACGGTAATTCAGTATTTAGAATGCAAATAATAACGGTTCTCCTATCACTATTTGGTTCGACTTGTGGTTTGTCTTTTGGGCGAAGTATTCAACTATTTGGGCCTACGTCGTCCATTCTCGATCAACGTCCTGAGATACCGGGTAGCGCCGACTCGCTTCCCCGCCCGATGAAACGCATGATAGGTTCCGCTCCAGGATAATAGGGGCTTGGCGAGGCATGGGCGTGGATTCCTTTAGTTGGATCGTCATCATCGGCGCGCTCGGGTTCGTTGCCTTCGCGGTGGTCCGAAAACGGCGCGCCGAGACGGCGGCGGTACGCTCGCCACCGCCGTGGATTCGTCTTTCCTTGCTGGTCGGATTGATCGCCGCGACCGGGGTGGTATTCGCCAATCTCGACCTGGCGCCCAAATTGTCGCACATGGACCTCGTGGTGTTCTCGGGGCCGCAAGCCGGCCACAACCATGTACTGGTCGATCGCCTGGCCGACAACGCCCTGCGGCGCAACGGCACGATCGAGAATATCGCCACCCAAGGGGCCGCCGAGAACCTTGAATTATTGGCCAAGTCGTCCGACCGTTCCCACTTCGCCCTGGTGCAGGACGGCATACCTTTCCCCGACAAGGAAAACCTGGAACTGGTGGCCAGGCTCCCCAGCCCCGAGACGGTTTTCTTCATCGGTCCCGATGCTAACAATATCCTCCGGTTTGCCGACCTATCGGGGTTGCGCATCGGCATCGGACCCGCCGGCAGCGGCAGCGCCCTGCTCGCCCGCGAGCTGTTGAGCGCGCACGGCTTCGAGGCGTTGGGCGTGACGCTGAGCCGGCACGATTTTTCCGAGCAGGTCGCCCTGCTTCGCGACGGTGGGCTCGATCTCGGCGTATTCGTCATCAGCGCCGAATCCGATCTGATCGCGGACGCGGTGCGCGGCGGATTGCAGATCGCAAGTTTCGAGTACCTGGACGCGTTGCCCCATTACATCCCCGCGGCCCGGGTCGAATGGCTGCCCGCTGGCTATTACGATTACCTCCAGGTTTTGCCCAAATCCGACAAGAAGGTTTTGCGCGTGGATACGCTCGTGCTGGGCGACCGCCGGGCGCCACGCTCCGATGTGGTTTCCTTGCTGGCGCTGCTCGACCAAACCCTTCACGGTTTCATCCAGTACAACCGCAACACGCCCAATAATTCCGGCCTGCCCATGGCCAAGGATTTGCGCCTGTTCATCGAGAACGACGGCCCGAGCCTGTTGGACGAGTACGCTCCCGTGCTGGTTAATTTCATCCCGCCAACCAACATCGTTCATCTAGTCATGGCCATCAGCATCTTGTTCAACGTTATGGGCGGGTGGAACCGGTACCGCTTGTGGCGGGTCGATTCCGCGCGGGTCGAGATCGAAAATCTCAGCGCTTCGATCTTCGGTGCCCGGCTTACCGTCGACGAACTGGCCGAATTGAAGCCGGTGAGGCGCACCTTTCCGCGCGAGCGCGTTCGTCGGCTGGAAAAACTGATCGCCGACTACGAAACCTTGGCCCGCCGTTGCCGCCGTTACTCACTGTCAATCCTGGTACCGATGGGGCGAGAAAACGTTTACCGGTCCCACGAGCAGTTGATTAATCTAAGACTTTCGGCGCTGCGCGGTTTGCGAAGGCGGATCGGCGACGGCGATGGGCGCGGATGAGAGCCTCGCATCCAGCTCGTGCAATCGCCATACGACAGGCTGGCCGGTGATCTGGCGGCAACGGAACTACGCTGCCGGCTGGCGCGTATTTTGGCTCGTCTGTCTGGGGCAAATCGTTTCAGCCCTTCCGGGGTGGGCGGCTGAGGATCTCCACGAACGTTGGGCCGACCCGCGAATACTTCTTGCCGACGTCCTCCAACACGTGAAAGCCTCTCCCCGCGCCCACCCCGTCACCGACCGTTCCATGGCAACCTACTGCCGGCCAGAGGTCGGGTTTCACCAGATTCACGGCCTCGGCATGTCGTTTCGCAGCGATCCCTTGAACCATGCTGCGCCGTGGTACCACATCGCCGTATTCGAACAGGGAAAAGCCTTGGAGCCCGACGGCCGCGTGGACACGCGGGCCTTGTCAATCAGTGTCGAGAAAATCGACCGGGCGTCGCGAATCAAGGTCAGGTTGTGCGCGACCAGGGGCTATCCCATACCGACCAATCTTTCCGTATCGCTGTTCGACCGCCCGGCTGGCGAATTCATCACCAAGGGCAAGGAGGTCTATCCGATCACCTTCACGGGTAAATTCTCAAATCCGATCGATGTCGACGGCCTCGATATCGACGGCGTCGCGACGTTCCGGCAGGGGCTAAACTACTTGCTACGCGAAATCCTCGGGGAACACGGGCATTAGCCCTCGCATGTTTCCATGATCGACTAGCATCGACCGGAACGTGCTCACACTCATGTGCGGCAAGGTAGCCATGACTACGGGGCTCAATCCAGGTCGAGGGGAATCTGCTCGCTACCCCAGGACTCGGAAATTTTGAAGAAGTACTGCTTGTTGCTGTCGTATTCGAAATCCTCGTAGCTTCCGTAGCCGATCGCCGGGCCAAACATGAAGTTGATTTCCTTGGCTTGACCGGGTTTCAGCACCGTCTGCCCGGAGGTGAAATCCATCGCTGAGTACTTATAGGTCTTCGACCCGTCGGTGACCGTATAATTGCACGCCACCGGGCCCGTACAGGTAAGCGCGACGTTGTCGCCCGAACCGGTGTTCTCGACCAAGAACTTGAGATTGAGCAGGGCGGTGCCCGAACCACTGATCTCGACCTCGGCGCCAGGATAGTAAAAGGTTACCGGGCCGACGACATGTTTGGTCGAATCGTTTTTCAGCTTGGTAACCGCGAATGTCGATTTGATTTCCTTCTCGCATTCGTACTTCATGCGTGGATTAGGCTTTTCGGCGCATTGTTCCAGCGCTTCCTCAAGGGTTGTCGCCGAAGTCGCCGGCGCGATCAAAGCCAGACCACCTATAATCGCCAAGCAAGCCGTCGCGCTCCTGCCGAACGCAACTGAAATGCTTTTAGAACGCGGGGTTGTCTTCATCGTTGCCTCCGAATTTCAAACGTCGTTTGGCGGCGCGAACCGCGGATAGTGTTACACTGAGTTTACGCTTGAATGGTGTTCGCACCAAATCACCTATCCGAGCAACATGCCCTCTAGTTTCCTTTTCGCGAACTGCTGGAGCCGCCCTTCCGTGATGTCACTGGAGGGTTGTCTGGCGCGTGTACTCTGCCTGAGGACAAACCACGTTCCCGAAGTATCCGCTGGCAATTCGCCTCGTGTGCTTTCGAGAAATTTTCTAATGGGTTTTCCGATGCCCCATCAATCCACAGCTGCACGTTCGTATGACTACCTAAGAACTGACTTGGTGGTTCGAATTTGACGCTTCGAACCCCCAGAGTTCTTGGTGATGGACGAATTCATCCGAACATTTGAAGCGGTAATGTAACTGCCCAGGTGCCTCAACTCTGACAGC
>JAAXGF010000397.1 GCA_012267605.1 Alphaproteobacteria bacterium
TTGAGGCACCTGGGCAGTTACTTCACCAATTTCGAATTCAGGCTGCGAAAACCCACCGGATCATGTCAAGACCATGCCGTCATAGCCGAGCTCAACTCCATCCGGCAATTCAGCGCATATACGATCGTAATCCATTTCATGTCCCATGTGGGTGAGAACTGTACGGCTGGGTTTGACGCGCGCGATCCACTGGCTCACGAGTGCGAGACAACCATGGACCGGATTTTCGCCAGGTGACTGACAATCGACGATCCATGTCAAAACGCCGTCGAGCGCAGCGAACGCGTCGTCGTCGAATTCATTGACGTCTGTTGAATAGGCTATTGTGCCAAAACGGTATCCGAGCGTGGTCTTGCGGCCGTGACGTTGGGCAAAAGGAATTATGTCAAAGCTGCCTACTGGAAATGGGCCTTCCACCGGTCGGGCGATGAGCTGCGGCTTGTACCAGCCATGGGCCACTTGCCGTGGTGAAAACGCGTAACCAAATCGCGCTTTAATGGCTGCCAAATCCTCCGCCCGGCCAAAAGCGTCAAGCGGGTGATCAATAACGCGATTGACAAGGCGCAAATCGTCAATCCCATGGGTGTGATCGGCGTGATCGTGTGTGAAAAGGATAGAATCCAAGCGGTCTATCCTAGCATCGAGAAGCTGTGCCCGCAAATCGGGAGACGCATCTACCAAGAGACAGGTGTCCGCATCTTCGACGAGGACTGAGGCGCGTCGTCGTTTGTTGCGGGGGTTTGACGAGCGACAGACCCTGCAATCACATCCGACGACCGGCACACCCGATGAGGCCCCGCAGCCGAGAATGGTCACGCGCATGGATTGCTCAAGCGCCGCGGGACGCCTTACTGAAAAGCGTAAAAAAGTTGGCTGTGGTCAATCGGCCCACTTCATCGGGTGTCAAGCCGCGTAACGCGGCGATGCATTCTACGGTGTGAGTAACAAATGCGGGTTCGTTACGCTTCCCCCGTTTGGGTACCGGTGCCAAGTAGGGCGCATCGGTTTCTACAAGCAACCTGTCGAGCGGCAAGTCCTCGACAATCGTGCGAAGAGCATCAGCCTTTTTGAACGTCAAAATTCCTGAAAGAGAGATATAGAAACCTAACGACAGAGCGGCTTCCGCCAAGTCACGGCTGGTACTAAAACAATGTATCACCCCGGGGAAAGACCCTAGCCGCATCTCATCGGCAAGAATATTCGCCGTATCCTCATCGGCTGAACGCGTGTGCACGATGACCGGTAACCCGGTGGTACGCGCTGCAGCAATATGAGCACGGAAGCTCTCGCACTGCGCTTTTCGGGGGCTGTTGTCGTAGATATAGTCGAGGCCAGTTTCACCGATTCCGATGACCCTAGGATCCTCCGTCATGGAAATGAGCGAAGGAACGTCGAACACGGGTTCCTCCGCGACATGATGAGGGTGCACACCGACGGAGCAATAGACTCCCTCGTGCGCCTTGGCGATGGCATGGACCCGATCAAACTCGGTGAGCCTCGTGCAAATCGTTTGCATCACGGTTACACCGGCCATTCGTGCCCGCGCGATGACGCCGTCCAGCTCAGGAGCGAATTCGGAAAAATCGAGGTGGCAATGGCTGTCGACTAGCGTCACCCGCCCCCCTCCCCTGACGGAATGGACAATTCTGTAAATCGGGGAAAGACGCCGCTTGGCTCGGGTAGCAGCGTTCCCGATTCGAGCGCGCCTACGGGGCCGATGCGGGAGAACGTCCGGTCCGCCAAATTTACGGCGAGTTGATCGAGAATTTTTCCTGCCGCGGTCGGCGTTACGGGCTGGATAACGAGCGCCAAATGGCGAATAACCTCAGCTAAAATATAGAGAACTGTGGCTGCACGGTTAGCATCAATTTTTTGCAATTTCCATGGCGCCTGTTGATCGATGTAAACATTGGCGCTCCGAACCACACGCCAAATGTCGTCAAGCGCTTCATGGTACGCTTGCCGAAGAAAGGCGTCACGCACAGGAGTGATTAGATTCTGCGCCGACCGGAGTAGCGCCTCATCGGCATCCTCCAATGGTCCAGCCAACGGCACCCGGCCATCGCAATAGCGTTGAATCATGGCCAAAACACGCTGCACCAGATTTCCAAAGTCGTTTGCAAGATCGCCGTTCATGCGATTTACCATTGCCTGATGGGAAAAGTCGCCATCGTTGCCGAACGGTACTTCGCGCAGGAGAAAATACCTCAGCTGGTCCAAACCGTAGGTGTCAATCAAAACGAGCGGATCGATCACGTTGCCTACCGTCTTCGAAATCTTTTCGCCCTCATTGGTCCACCAACCATGGGCAAACACCCGTTTTGGCGGATCGATTTCCGCTGCCATTAGAAACGCGGGCCAAAACACAGCGTGGAAACGCAAGATGTCCTTACCCACCATATGAAGGCGTGCTGGCCAATATTTTTTAAAATCGGAGCTATCCGTGTGGGGATATCCGACCGCAGTCATATAGTTGGTCAGCGCGTCCATCCACACGTACATGATATGCGCGTCATCATCAGGAACGGGGACGCCCCAGCGAAAACTTGTGCGCGAAACGGAAAGATCAGTTAGTCCGCCGCGTACAAAACTAATGACCTCGTTGCGACGAGTCGCGGGTGCGATGAAATCGGGATTTTCATCGTAGAATGATAGAAGTCGATCCTGCCAGCGGGACAATCGGAAAAAATAGCTCGGCTCCTCAACCCATTCGACGGGAGCACCGGTGGGGGCAGCTCCGTCAATCAATTCGGATTCAGCATAATAGGTTTCGTCGCGAACGGCGTACCAACCGGCATACGAACCCAAATATATTTGATCGCGCGCTCTTAATTCACGCCAAAGTTGTTGCGCAGCCGCTATGTGTCGGGCTTCCGTAGTGCGAATAAAATCATCGTTGGTGAAGCCAATGGCGGGGCTGAGAGCACGAAAGGGCTGCGACATTTTGTCGACGAAGGACTGCGCCGATATTCCGGCCTCCTTTGCCGCCTTTTCCACCTTCTGCCCGTGTTCGTCCGTACCTGTAAGAAATTTGACATCGTCTCCATCCAGGCGGAGAAATCTGGCCAACGCATCACACGCGAGTGACGTGTACGCGTGCCCGATATGCGGCTTGTCATTCACGTAGTAAATTGGGGTTGTGAGATAGTAGCTTTGGGTTGTCGCCATTCGCGGTACCTAAAATCGGTTTGGATTGCAATTCATTGGATCATCCCCCTCGAGGCAATCGAATAGACTGAGCAGGACCTGTTTGCGATCGAGCAAGAAGGATTCTGTTTGGGCCGTAAGGCGAACGGCTTTTTCCCAAAGGTTCAACCATCGATCAAGTCCCTCCCGCCTAGCGGCGAGGCGATTTACCAGAACGTCTTCCTCGGATAAGCCGGTCACCGAATGATCGTCCGTTGCTATGACCCGTATGAGGCGAACCAACCAAGAGGCAAAGAGCTCTAAGAACATCCGGAAACTATCTTCTCCGCGCGAACTTGAAATACGATCCGCGAATTCGTGTGCGGCAGCAGTGTCAAGGCATGGAAGATTTGCAAATAATGACAACATTTCCTCGTATATGCCGAGTCCTTCTGCGTCGACCAGACGCAGTGCGTTGCCCGGACTACCGGCGGAGATTTGAGCCAACGCCATTGCTTGTTTGGGATCAAGGTCAGGGCGGTGTCTGCACAACCAAGATGACATCAACGACGCGTCGAGGGGACGCAACGCCAATATTTGGCACCGCGAGCGGATCGTCGGCAGCACCTTATGGCGACCTTCACAGGTCATCAGAATAACGGTGTTCGCGGGTGGTTCCTCGACGATTTTGAGTATCGCATTCGCAGCGTTGCGGTTCATTTTTTCGGCGCCATCGATGACCACAACACGCCATCCCGCCTCGGCGGGCGTGAGATGCAGAAATGGCGCAACCTTGCGCGCCACCTCCACCGTAATCTCTCCGCGTCGAGTACCAGTTTGTGAATCGACGGGCCTTTCCAAGGTAAACAGGTCGGCGTGGGAACCTGCGGCCACCCGACGATATACGCTACGAGGATCGCCTTGGGGCGCGTTTTTTTCCAACAGCCGGCGCGCTAGCCGAAAGGCGAGAGTAGCTTTTCCAATGCCAGCGGGACCGGTAATAAGCCAAGCGTGGGCAAGGCGACCTTTGCCCCAACTGTCGAGGAAAATGTTTTCGGCCTCGTCGTGTCCGATCAGCTCGGAATTGGCGCGCGGCTCGGGCGGTCCCGCCACTCGTGAAAATCCGTCAGACATCTGGCAATCCTAGCCGATCCCGCACGATTCCAAGAATATTCGCGTGAACCTCGCTTGAGACGGGACTGGCATCCACTACGGCGCAGCGCTCTGGCTCGTTTTTTGCGATGTCGAGGAAGGCTTGTCGTAACCGCCGGTGAAACCCAGGATCCATGCGCTCGTAGCGGTCTTCGCCACCGCGGTCGCGGACCCTGACCAATCCAACATCGATCGGCAAATCCAGAATTAACGTGAGATCGGGTGAAAAATCGGAGAGGATGGTCTTTTGCAGTTCGGAAACGGCGTCACGGCCCAATCCCTGAGCAATCCCTTGATAGGCCATGGAAGAATCTGTGAATCGATCGCTGACAACCCACTGGTCGTTGGCCAGCGCGGGCCCAATTACCTTGGCCACGTGATCGCAGCGCGCAGCGAAATGAAGCAACAATTCGCACATCGGATTCCATCGGTCCGCGGTTCCCGACACGAGCAACCGACGAATTTCCTCTGCGCCATCGCACCCGCCAGGCTCTCGCGTCTGAATGATATCAATTCCGCGAGCACGCAAGGCCTGGGTCAATAGTGCCGCTTGCGTGGATTTCCCCGTCCCCTCGCCCCCTTCCAAGGAAATGAATTTTGGTTCTGGCAAGGGGTTCACCCCGGATTGCGAAATTCAATGTCCCGGCACGCTAGGGCGCGGAAACGGGCGGACCCCAAACGAGATAGTTGACTGCCGCACGGAGTCGGCGAAACATAGTCAGTTCCTGTACGTCGGCACCAGCAAACAAGGGGATTTCAAAGCGTTCACCAGTATCCACCACAAGCTTCGCAATCTCATCACCTTGGCTAATCGGCGCCGGAACCGGACTATCATAGACCACTTTGACAGTCATGTTGCGGCGCGCTTCCCGCGACAAGGTTAGTGTCAAATCGTTCTTGATGACCAACGGAACGGCTCCGGATTCACCGAGCCAAACCGCAGCATCTATGACCGAATCGCCAGCGCCAAAAAGTCGGTAATTCTCAAAATTCCGAAAGCCGTGCTCTAGCAGGCGCTCCGCCTCCTTCGCACGCTGCTTGGAACTCTCGAGCCCAGCGACAACGAGGATCAGTCGCCGGTCGTTGCGTTCTGCCGATGCGGTCAGACCGTAACCCGCCTCTTCAGTGTGCCCCGTCTTTAAACCGTCGACTCCCGCCACGGTGCCTAGCAGGGGGTTTCGGTTGCGCTGTTCAATGCCACTGAAGGTAAAGCTCCGCTCCGCATAATAGGGGTAGTATTCTGGATATTCGCGGATCGTGTGGCGCGCCAAGACGGCCAGATCCCGTGCCGTCATTACATGACCCTCGCTCGGCCAACCGCTGGCGTTCTTGAAAACGCTGTCATTCAAGCCAATTTCCCTGGAATATTGGGTCATCTCCTCTGCGAATTCGTCTTCGTCACCCGAAAGCCCCTCGGCCACGACAATGGTCGCGTCGTTGCCCGATTGAACGATGATCCCGCGGAGGAGATCACGGACCGAAACTCGCTTCCCCACCTCGACGAACATCTTCGAGCCACCCATCCGCCAAGCTTTTTCACTGACTGGCAATGTATCATCTTGCGCGAGCGAACCATCCTTCAAACGCTGAAACACCATCACGGCGGTCATTAATTTGCTCATTGACGCTGGAGGCATGAGATCGTCGGCGTTTTTCTCGAAGATCACGGTGCCTGTTGAATCATCCAACAATATGGCCCGCATCGCCGACGTTTCGAATGCGCGAAGGTCGACCGAGAACAAGCCCACGGCGGTCGCGTAAACCACAAGCCCAGCGACGAACGGAATTAGGTACTTCGCGTTTCTTGTACCCAAGGACTCGCTATCCACCTTGGTGCCCCCATCGGGAGTTGGCATCAAACCCTTTTCCAAGATTAGAGATAAGATTAATCAGCATCACTAACTATTTAATATTAAAAGATATCCCCAGCCGAATATCGAATTGAAGTATCCTATGGCGCACTATTGGCTATTCGACGACGACACGTGCATCGGGGTAACCAGCGGCCATCACCCTACTGAGCAGCCTTCCCGCCTCCTCGAGCGAAACAATCGGTCCAAGGCGCACCCGATAAAGAGACTTTTCGCCGGCGGATACGGCGGTCACTGAGGTAACACCGATAACGGCGAGCTGATTGCTAATGGCCTGGGCGTTGTAGATGTTGCTAAACGCGCCCGCCTGTACAAAAATCCGATTCGCCGAGCCGACTTCCTGGGATTCTATTCCTAGGGGTTCTCTGGCAACTGGTTGCGTGGCCACAGGTTGAACGGGCGCCGGTTGTGCGCTGACCGGTACGATTTCGGGCTGCTGAATGCCATTGATCAGCTGCACGCGTACACGCGCGGTACCCTTCTTGCGAAAACCGAGCACCTCCGCGCCGCGCCGAGAGACATCGATAATCCGCCCCTTAGCGAATGGGCCACGATCGTTGATGGTGAGATCGACGGTGCGCCCGTTCTCCAAATTGGTCACACGGACTCGACTCGGCATCGGCAAAGTCCGATGGGCCGCCGTTAGTTGGTACATATCGTAGATGGCCCCATTTGCCGTGCGTTTGCCGTGAAAATCCGCTCCGTACCATGAGGCAATACCGGTTTCATCATACGAAGGATCGGCGGCGGGATGATACCACACCCCAGCTACTTGATACGGCTTCCCCACCTTGAACGTACCGCCACCGTCTGTGCTTCCCGGCACAGCGCGGACCTCATCGCGCACCGATTCCGAGCTGGTACACGCGTAAACCGTGACCAGCAAGACGGCCAGACTGAACAGCAGCTTTGTGTTACCGCCCATGACCGAAATTCACCCAACCCCAATGGGATGTCAACCACCAACAAGACGGTCAGCGAGATCAACCGCCGCCGATCAAATCCGATAATCTTCCTACGGACATCGCGAAGTAATCAGAACGGTTCCAATTGCGGATACGCCGGTAATTGTCATACACAACGTAAGACGGTCCCCCGGCGCCGCCCGGCAGGATCACAGAAGCTTCAAGTTGACGAGTCGGCAGGTCCGTGCCATCCACCCGCCGAACGCCCAGCGCCTGCCAATAGGCCAGCGGTTTGACGACTCCGTGACCCGTGAGACCGAGGTCGAAATCCGCAGGCAATTGCACCTCGCGGCCCCAGGTTTGATCATCGCGCCAGCCGAGATTCGCCAAATAGTTGGCGGCCGACGCGAAAACGTCGGCAAGCGTCGTCCAAATATCCCGGCGACCATCACCATCGTAATCCACCGCATAGCTGACAAATGTCGCGGGCATAAATTGGCTCTGGCCCATGGCGCCGGCCCACGACCCACGCATTTCCACCGCTGATATGTGCCCCTCATTGATGATTTTTAGGGCGTTCAGAAGCTCGCCCCGAAAATAGGCGCCGCGGCGACCATCATGGGCAAGGGTAGCCAACGCACCGACCACCGGAAAACCACCGGTGTAGGCGCCGAAACGGGTTTCAAGACCCCAGAGCGCGACAATGAACCGCGGCTGAACGCCATATTTCTCACCAATTTCCTCGAGCAGGGCACGGTCCTCCAGAAGAGCACGGCGCCCCTCCTCGGCCAGTTTATTTGTCACCCGTTTCGCCATGTACTGCGCGAATGTTTGAGTGGATTCCGGCTGATGTCGGTCAAGCTCGATAACCCGAGGAATGGGTTTTACGCCGGCCAACGCCGTATCGAGGGTTTCACTAGGAATTCCAACTTGGAGCGCTTCTTCGCGAAAGTCAGCAAGCCACGTATCGAATTCCTCCCCCCAGACCGGTGAAGGGCCAGACACGACACAAATGTAGAGGAGTAGCGAAGCCGCAGCCAACCGGAACGCTACGGAACGTTCAGAGAAATTCAAGCCGATCAAATCAATTTCTTTCCAAATTTTGTCGGAGTTCCGCTTCCAGACGATGGGCACTTTAGCGGCTCCTCGCAATCGCTATCAAGGTACCAAACTGATTGCTCGATCCGCTCAAGTTAATATGCCGAGGCATATGCATCGGTCGTTACACGAAATTGTGATTGAATCGCACTCTTTGCAACCAAAGAATTCTATAGGAGAGTGAGGAAAGCGCGGGCGAAAATCGTCAACCGGCCGCAAAGCAGAGCAGCCAGATTAGGGAGTGTGTCGATCTTTGGAAGACATTGGCGAATAAAACCACTTGACCGTACGTTCAAGCAATGGTGGGTTGGGCGAATTGTGTTTGCATGGAGCTTAAGGTAATGCGGCGAAATCGTAATCTTCTACTCGGCATCATTCTTGTCGCGCTGTGTCTGTTTGGTCTCAGCGGCTCGCGTGATGGAGAAGCTGCAGATTCGGCGCTGGGCGGAAAGTTTTCCTTGACGGATCACACCGGCCAGAGGGTTACCAACGAAAATTACCAGGGGAAGTGGATTCTTGCCTTTTTCGGATTCACCTATTGCCCGGACATTTGTCCAGCTACGTTGACTACGATGAGTCACGTGATGGAAGGATTGGGTGCCGATGCGGGTATGGTGCAACCTCTATTTATTTCGGTCGATCCCGAACGGGACACGCCGGAGGTAATGGCCAATTTTGTTTCCGCGTTCCACCCCAGCATCGTCGGGTTAACTGGCACGCCCGACGAAATCAAGACAGCAGCCGCTTCGTTTGGTGCCTATTACGCAAAGGTCGAGGTTGAAGGAGCACCAGATGGGTACCTTATGGAACATATGTCGTTCATGTATTTGCTACGACCGGACGGTGTCTTCGAAACGGTCCTGCTCGACAACGGTAATCCCGAAACCTTGACCGCGCAGCTCCGCAAGCATTTACACGGCGCTGCTTCTTGAGCCACGTTAATCTGCGTCGCCGAAATGGGAACTGAGGTTAAATCATGAGATGGTTCATACTCTCTGTATCCACTGCCCTGTTTGTATCGACGGGTGGTTCGCATCTCGCAAAGGCGGAAATGCTCGCACCACCCGCAAAGATTATTTCGCAAACCGAAGATTTAGAGGTCTTTAGTCTGGCAGACGGGAGCAACCTCAACCGTTTCGCCCAGGGAGATTTTATCTTTCGTTTGGCGCGGCACAAGAAGTCGGGCGTCGTCTACTGGGCAAGACGGGGCAATCCGAAGAATATCGTTGCGACGGTATCTGACCTCAACGCAATTTCATCCCCGGAGGCTACTCACGACGCCCTGATGACAGTTGCGGAGCTACCTAAGATTTGCGGCCGCGACGTCCACACTTCAAAAGTCATTTTTGTGCCTACGGAATTCACTGTGGAAACCAGCGGAGAGCAATTCGAAATTGGGCCGGTTTTTCTTGAGGGTGAAATTCGCACGGACAGAACGGGCGCAACACCGACAGAGCTGTTGAATTTTCGCGATTATCGGAATAATTCCTGACAAACAACGCAGTCACACGGTTGGTTGCATCAATTCGCTTTTCACAGAGAGGGTACCTTATGCCAAGACACAGATTTTGGGGTCTGACCCTGCTGACAATATTTTTACTCGCTCCGTTGGCCGGTGCGTTCGCCTGCGGCAGTATGGAATCCAAGGAGGCCGCGGCGCCCATGACCACAGCATCTGACCAACAAAGCAGCCCGCCCCCGCCGATCTCCACGCCACCAAAAGGTGGCTAGGAAGAAGACAGGCGAATGAGACAGGTGTTGGAAAGTACTTGAGTTTATTTGTCCTCTCCGCCACCGACAATCACAAAGGGCGCCCAGAAAAAGGGATGAGCGCCAGATGCTTTCGCACCGCTAAGATTCTACGATTTGATTGCGAAATGCCGACTGGACACTTCTAAAAACCTC
>JAAXGF010000076.1 GCA_012267605.1 Alphaproteobacteria bacterium
CTCGAAGCCCGAAGTGCGCCCGGATAACCGAAATTCACCCCGTAACGATCCCAAATTCCAGAAAATCGCCAAGCCGACCGCAAGATCGGACGAACAACCGACGTCGCCAGGATCAAATTCATCAGAAATCAGAGTATTTAGAGGTCTCCAGTTGCGAGTGATTGACCGACGATACGGTCTGCTGGCGCATGCGGGCTCGATGCCTGTCTTGCGCCACGGGCAGGGGGTATCCAACAGGGGGCGGCACGCCCCCTTTGGCAAGGAGGCGTTGTATTACAACGCACACCTTGCGTAAGCCGCAAATTCGTCAAGCTGCGCCAACGTATTACAAAAGCTTATTGTATTACACGATGGGATACGAAGGATTACGGTCGTCTCAGGCATGTCAGGGCGACTGTTCCTGGATCGATGTTTCGGAAAGTCACCGACTTGTAGGCTCGGGGCAATAGGTATGCTATGGATCGACGACGGGTATCTCCGGAGGATACTCACAAGGGTCATCACACTCAGGTCATGCCGACGCTGGTTCTCATACGTCATGGTGCCACTCAGTGGAACGAGCGAGATCTTTTCACGGGTTGGGGTGACGCACCTTTGAGCGCTGAAGGCGAGGCGCAGGCGCGCGCAGTTGGCCGCGCGTTTTCCAAGAGTCAACTTTCCTTCGATCTTTGCCATACGTCGCGCCTGACGCGGGCCAGGGGAACCCTCGCTCTGGTTCTGGAGGAAATGGGCACGCCGGACATTCCGGTCGACGAATACTGGCAGCTTAACGAACGTCATTACGGTACTTTGCAGGGTATCTCCCGGAAAACGGTGATCGAGGAATACGGCCGCGAGGCGACCATTGCGTGGCGGCGAACCTACTCGGCACGGCCACCGCCACTACCAGACAACGATGCGCGTTGGCGGGCCCAGCTCACGGATTACGCCGACGTAACCGAATCGCTGTTGCCGAGAAGCGAAAGTCTGTCGGATGGGGTTCGCCGAACGGAGCGGTACTGGCACGAAACCCTCGCACCCCTTTTGCGTTCGGGTAAGGACGTGTTGATCGCCGCGCATACCAGTCCGATTCGTGGCTTGGCGCACATTTTGGATAGTCTGGACGAGCGGGAGACCGAATCATTCCGCATCCCCGCCGCCCTTCCCGTCAAGTATGACCTGGATGACATGCTGACGGTCAAATCCCGTTGTCGTCTGTATTCCGGTGCTAAGGACCGTTGGCGCGCGTGGCGAAGCGGGCTGAAGCCAAAATCGGCCGCTTGGATGTGACGGTCGGAGTCGCGAAGTCGAGAGGAGACTGGATATGCGCCATTTTCGAATTTTGAAACTCGCCGTGCTGTTGGCGCCGCTGGCCGCGTGTTCGACCCCGCAAGAAGATTTGCTCGAGGCGCAAAAACATTCATACGAAGCCCAGGAAGAAGTCGCCAGGGAGCGTCTTGAGTTGGTGGAGAAATATCAGGACTGCGTGGACGACGCCGACGACGACCAAAGAAAAATCGAAGCCTGCGAGTCTTACCTTAAGGCGGCGGAAGCCTTAAAGTAGTCGCATGTACGGGGCGTCTAGACCAAGTCGGTGGAGTGACCGGTCTACCCACCCCGGCCGATCCATGTCTCGGGATCTGGGAGGTTCGCGGCCCGGGAGATTGCTGGTATCATGCCGCACCTGCGAACCGCGTTCGGCCGGAATGACACGGACGCGATGGAACGGATAGAGGAGCGCGTGGGATGGCGCCGCCGCCGCGACGGACGAACTGGTTCAAGGTCGTGATTCTTGCGATGGGAACTCTTGTTGGCATGGCTGTGCTCGGCCAACTGATCCAAATTTTCGGCTTGGCCCGCACCGATCAACAGCCATCGGCAGAGCCAGCTGGCATTGAATCACCGTCTCCGGTCACAGAGGAATAGCGGTTCAGTATTCTTAGAATTTTTTACCCGCCTATTCCGCACGTAGCGCCAATTCCGCACGTAGATGGGGCAAATAAAGCTGGGGCAATTCAGCTTCTCGGCGAATCGCCTTGAATCTCATCGTCCTCGACGGAATCTGATTGCCAAAAGCCCTCAGTCAGCGATTCCAGAGCCTGCCACAGCCTAGCAAGCAAACTCGGGGGCTCCGCAGGTTGGCCGCCAGTATTCGATTCCTCAGTGGTCACCGCCTCCTCGCTAGGGTCTGCTGCTTCGCTCGGTTCGTCGGTTGGTTCACCTGAGGACGAAGACTGGTTTCGAGGTACCCCGCCGTCAGGGGGTGATTCTTCCTGTGCGCCAAGATTTTCGGCCGCTACCGAAGCGGTTTTTTCATCGCTGCCGTCAGCCTTTGCTTGCTCTAGGTCCTCAGGGGTCCATAGACGTTCCAGCACTGCTGGGGGCAATTCTCCGGTTCGGGGAGCACCTTCGGGCGGTATGTTGGACGGCGGTGAATCCAAGGTTGGTTGCCCCGCCGGCGGCGTTTTTGAAGCCGATTGATCCTCAGCCGGTTGCATAGCCGGGGCCTCGCCGCTTGACGTTGCCTGTGAATCTGCCGGCGGCGGTTGACCGGCGTCGGCCTGCGGTGATTGGCCGCTGGCGGAAGCGAGCGTTGGCCCCTCGGTCGAAGGGACTTGTTCTTCGGTCTGCTGGGAAGCTGGAGAATCTGTCGGTGCGCTGGGCGTTGGGCCAATCGCCGGATCCGTCTTCGGCGGGTTATCGGGTTGGACCATGCCCGGCGAGGGTTGTGAAGGTATCGTCTGCGCTGATCTCTCCGTTGTCCGATGTTCGCTGGGGCCTGGTAGTCCCGACGTAGACTGGGGCGGCGTGTTTGGTTCGCCGAATTGTTCCCTAGGCGGCAATGCTCCCGGGACGCCCGTTTTATCCGATGACTGGACGGCAGGACGTGGCGGCCCTTGACCGATGGCCCCAAAGTCGGGTGGTACACCCGGTGCGCCGCCGGTCACACGCGGTTTTTCCGTTTCTAACTTGGCTTGCTCAAGCGACTCGGGCGACCAAAGTTCACCCGGAACCGGCTCGCCTGAGGGCGTCTGCGTAGCGGGAGTAACCTTGCCGCTCTGTCCTTGAGGCTCGATCGAGGGACTAAACGGTTCCTTGGCCAAGGGTTGGGGAATCGATGCGCCTGCGCTTTCCGTACCCACCGAGCCCGGTTGATCTGGCGGTTCCAAGGGCTCACCGGCCGCCGGCACCGGGATGCGGCGCTGACGCAATTTTTCTTCATTGTGCTGCGCTAACAGCTTTTCCCATTCCGCCTCTTCGTACTCGCGCAACTTAGGATTCTTGCGCGCGGCAAGGCTCGGAATAAAGGTATATCGCTCCGTCCCCCGCTTGGAGTTCCAAACCCCTCGCGCGTCATACACGCCGAGTATTCGTTTTAGATGCTTCACTGATTCGATCTTCTCCGCGTCCGTGGGCGGAGCGTGACGCTTGATTTCTTGTGTGCCAACCGGTGGCTTACCAATGGCCGGCCGGTAGACCGAACCGCCGCCGGGGAGAGGTAACGTGTCCGGCGACGTTCTGGATTTTGGGGCCTTCTCGTCAGCCTTGCAGCGAAAGACACCGAGGTCCACGGCTTCCAGATCGTCGGCGTCCTCGCAATCCACCTCTTGACCACGTGCCGAGCTGGTGTGCTCCAAGCACACGGTGAGGAGGACAGCCCACAGGACGCCCTTCGCCATGGCAAAAGCGAAATTTCCGATTTGATGGGTTCCAGTTATGACCACTCGCGTCGGGACCTCTTCCCGCCTGGGCGCATCGGCCAATGCACGAAACGGCCTCCGACGCCCTAATTAAACTATCCCCAAGCCCCACCGCGAGTAAGTGGAAGCTTAGCAAACCCGCGTCCTTCCCGCCAATGGAAACCGGTATTTGCCACGAGGACTCCGATTTCCAATATCGACTCAAGTGGTCGCGGGCAAGTGGCGTGAGGCTATGTCAAATGGAGAATTTCGGGAAATCGTGGCGGCTTTTCCATCTCGGGGCGTGAGCATGGCGGTTGTGGTCAGATGGGTCCCGCTTACGCCACCCATACGACAATGTCGGAACGTCTAGGAGCGGAACTGATCGGTCCGCCAGCCGTTCCGCACGTTTACTTTCATTTGATCCTGAGGGCCGTATTCCGCCGAGATGGCGCAACCGAATTCCGAATCTCGTTTGGGGCGTTAGCGGAACAATTCGTAAAGCGTTGGCTGATCGGGAAGTCCGGTTTCCTGAAGGTTCTTGCTGGCTTGGAACGCCTTAAATGCAGTGAGCGTACCCTCGCCGAACTGACCGTCGATCATGCCCTCGTAAAAGCCGAGCTCGGTCAGCGCGCTCTGCGCCCTTTGCATGACGATCTTGTAAACAATGACCGTATTGTCCCCCGATTTCGCCTCGATCGATTCCGCCGTGTTGCGCAAACGGCGCGGTGTCAGCTGGACGATCATGGCCTCGACTCCGTCGATGAATCGCGCCTCGGGATTCTTTTCGCAGAAGTTGGTCAGCAAGGCGGCGAGCAATTCGATTCCCTGCCAGGGCGTGACATCGACCGTGTCCTCGGCGAAGCGGTTGTAGCCGGAGAGATAGCCAGCGACCCAGCCGACATAGAAATAATATTCCTGTGATCGTTCCTCGCGAGCTGACACGAAATGGTCACAGGTTTGATTCCCCAATATTTCGTAAGCGAATTCTCCAGATTTCGAAGCTGCGAGGAGTGGGGATGCGTTCAGGGAAAGTATGAATATTCCCGCGTACAACGACGGCCAACGTTTCGAGCGAGGCATGCAGCTGCCTTTCCGGTGCAAGGACACGCGATTGTTATCGCGGATTCGTTGTCCGCCTTGTAGCGTGGTACGGTCTTCGATGGCAAGCGGGTCGGCGCGAGGGTCGCCAGCTCGATTTCGCCGAGCCAAGTGGCTTGTTGTGACCGATGGCGTGCGCGAGCCGATAATGGATGGAACCGAGCGGCGGTGCCTGATCTCGCGTGCGTCATGTGGCTTCGGACTGTTCGCGTAACTGATCAATCTTTCCGGAAGCGAAGGAATTTGCATTGGGAATAACCCGAAAAAGACTTATGTGGTGGATCAACACTGCCCAACCAACGACGTCATGGGTTGGGGTTGCTGGACTAGGGAGACTTTGATGCGGAATTCCGTGGTGTCATTGGTCCTGGTTGGTGTCATGGTGGTATCCGGCTGCGCGACGTATAACGAATACGATCTGACACCAGAGGAAAGGCGGCTTCGCGCCCAAGAAGAGAGTTTCAACAACACGGTCATCGAGGGTGCGGTTTTTGGCGCGTTGCTCGGCGGGTTACTCGGTGCCCTTACCGGAGAGGCCAAGTACATGGCGATTGGGGCTGCCGCTGGCGGTGCCTTGGGTTCCGGAATTGGCCATCAAGTAGCGACGGAACAGCGAAAATACGCCAATCGAGAAAGCGCGCTAAACGGGATGATCAGGGATACCCGCGTCGAGAACAAAGAATTGCGCGACACGGTGGCGACAATGAAGTCGGTCATCGAACGGAAGGAAGCGCAATTGAACCGCTTGCATGCGGAGGTCGAGGCAGGTCAAGCCGCCGGGGACGCGTTGCGCAAGCAGCTAGCTATCGCCAAGGATTACCGGGAGACCATGGCGACGATTTTGCAAAAAACACGTGAACGCCAAAGGGTGATTGCCGAGCGGGTTACTCGGTTTCGATCCGAATACGGCTATACCGGTTCCTCGGCCTTGGAGGCGGAAGCCAAGGCGTACAAGAAGAGTATCGACGATATGGAAGAAGAGCTGCGTAAACACGACGAGTTTCTGGCCACCGCCGGACAGGGTTGAGCGAAGAACGTGGGTGACCGACCGGCCTTGATACCCCTCGCGTGCGTTTTCGCGTTCCTGGGTGGCTTGCTGGCTTGCACGTCCGGCGACCCGGCGCGGGACGGGCTGACCGGCGGCATCGCCGGTATAACCTCGGGAAAGTACGAAGAACGGATTGAAGACCGAGAAGCGGAACTGGAAGCCTTGCGCGGGTACAATGAGACGTTGAAGGGAATGCTGGCGGCGCAAGAGGTCGACGATGCTCTTCTTGATCAGCAACTCGCCATGGCGAAGGCCGAATACGGGCTACTGGAAAGCAACCTTGAAAAGTTGCGCCAATCCCTCGCCAACGTGGAGTCACAGGACGACGCGGATCAGAACCGCTTATCCGAACTTGAGGATGAAATTTTCCGTTTGGAAGAAGAGTTTCATGGTCTTTCCCTGCGCCGAGGAAATCTTACCGCCGCCGATGCTGCGCGGTTGCCGAAATTGAATGAAGAAGCGCGCCAACTTCAACGAAGCTTGGACGTATATTATATCGACAGCGCTCCCTGACCTCGCCGGACTGTTGGCGCCGTTGCGGATGAGCCCCGCGCTACCCTAGCGATGATCGCCTGGAGTTTTGATCCGAATAGTTTTCTAGTCCTAACCTGAGGGATTAAGGCGTGGACCCACCATGTTCGTGCCGACCAACCGTGGCGCGACCGTCCATGCGTCTACTTTTCGGACGAAGGGGGCGGATCTGACAGTAAGTTTTTTTCTCTCGTTTCTCGACGGATTTCCGTAGAGGTCCGCGAAAACCCACTGCCGGAACGGCTGTACCCGCGAAACCGACCGTATGGTCGGCAATCGCCACAAACGCCAGAGAATTTTTCTTCATACCCCCTCCCCGAAAGGTTGAAAATCGGGTTAAAACGCAATTTCTAAATTGTGGGCTCCGGACCCGCGTTACTCGTTCTCTGTAGACAGCAATTTGATCAGAAGTTCGCAACAAGGTAAATACCCTCCAACGACAGATTATCGACAAGAGGCGCGTGGAAGCACGAAATTCGCCCAAAAAACAGGGATTTTGAGGAGGTGAAAAATTTTCCTCCAGATTTTCGAACTGGCGTCAAATTATGGGGGCGGCTAGAAAAGGCCGTACGAAACTGTCGGCGAACGACGATCCGCGCGGCATCATGATCACGCGACGGGAGAAAGTGGCGAAGGTGGTTGAAGGCAACGTCATAATAGACATCCACAGGGGCTTTCAGAATGTTGGCGAGGCGGAAAAGCAAGCAATGTTCTTTCGCTACCTCGACAACGCGAACAGCCTTGAGTCCGTTCAAGAATATCGCCAGCGCATCCTTGAGCTGTTTCCTGTCGGGAAGGGGGAGCGAATTCTCGACGTCGGGTGCGGTCTAGGACACGAAGTACAGAAACTTGCGGGCTACGTCGGCGCCTCCGGGCGTGTGGTGGGTATGGATAAGAGCGAGGCGCTCATCGCCGAGGCCAGACGACGCGCTTCCGAGGGGTCTGCGCCTGTCGAGTTCTTCGTCGGTGATGCCGGCAAACTCGATCTGGCGGATAATTCTTTCGACCTGTGCCGGGCCGAACGCTTCCTAATATTCCTGGACGACCCGGAATCAGCGATCGCCGAAATGGTGCGCATTGTGCGTCCCGGTGGCCATGCCGTGGTTTTCGATTTTGACTACGCGGGATTCAGCGTTGATGTGTCCGACCAAGCTTTGATGGACCGTATTCGGAAAATTCGCATGGGGTCGGTCCCCAGCCCGCTCATTGGGCGCCAACTTCGGCGCCTGTTTCGTCAAAAGGGATTGTTGGATGTTTCGGTAGCACCCCACGTCGTGCTACCGACCTACGCCCTATGCAAGTTGGTCGACGAAGGCGTTTTGGCCAACGCAGTCAAGCAAGGAAATCTGTCCCGCGCAGACTACGATACGTGGTGGCGTGAGCTTGAGATGGCGGCCCGTACCGGTCATTTCGTCGCCGCCTGGCCAGGATATATCGTTGGTGGACGAAAACCTGCCGCCAACGATTAATCGACAGCTCGAGATGGCGTGGCACGGTCTCGTGGAAGCGGGAAAACTTTGCTCAGATGCGAGGTTTGGCGATAGCCCCGCGCTTCCCTGAGAACTTGCCTCGCTATAAGCGCTATTCAAACGTTGTTAACCCGCTCCTTGGTGCAGGTGTCTGCCCCCATCCCAATCTGCCCCGCGTTCAGTATCCGGTTCAACGATTGCCGTGCAGCTGATGGTTGGCGCGCCTGTGCGAGTTGGGCGACTGTCAACCGAGACGCCTGACCATCCCACGGAACTTTGACTTTGACTGGTCCGTGATCGGGACAATCGATTTCGGGAGCCTGCGCAACAACGTAACAGGGGAACTCGAAAAAGTTTTGGTGCCGCCAAACCATGGTCGCCATGTTCCGTACTTGCCGCTTTTTCCCACAACTCGGACACGGATAAAGTTCGTGAGAATCGGCGACGACTTCGAGATACACTTCGTTCGGATGTTTCCCCGCGTCCAAGTGCTGGTTTGAAATGGACCAGGGCGGTTTCACGTTGATCCCAGTTTCGATCATTTTCCGCGCAGTCACTTTAGATTCCTCCGATGGTGGCCCGGATACATCCGGGGCAATGCGCCCTAAACTACCGTGCAGGTCGGCTGCAGGATTTGCGAGGCCACTAATGTGCGCAATAAAACAGATCGAAAATGTGGGAATTCGCACAAAATCGACAATAATTCGGTGCCCTCGAAAGAAAAATTCATTAGATGGTGAAATGTCGGAGTTGTACTGATTTGAAATATTCTAGGATACCGAGAATCAGCGATTTGGCGAATGCATTCCGAGGGCAATCAGTAGCATGCGGGACCGGTAAACGGCCCAATCGGTGATCTCACAAACTTCTGCCATTACGCGATGTACCAGCAGCTTCTGGGCAACGGACGAAACATAAAGACGTAACAGTTTGTTAAGCCCCCTATGAGAGTTCATTTACAAACTCAATTTATAGGGGAATAAGATGAAAATATTCCGGATCACGGCATTGCTTAATTGCCTGTTCCCACTCGCCGCCATTGCAGCGGAACCCACCCACCATGTCGTTGATGTCATCACTGACATTGACAACATGCGCATGTATTTCGAACCGAAGGTGTTGCAGGTCAAGGCAGGCGACACGGTAACCTGGTGGAACGTCCACAAGGAAGACCACAATGTTGTGACTTATCCCGGTGGTCACCCGAACGGTTCCGAAGGATTTGACAGTCCGTTTCTCAGAGAGATCGATGCGTCCTGGTCACATACGTTCACTGTCGAGGGCACCTATAACTACCATTGCATCCCACATATGCTGTTGGGAATGCACGGCAGCGTCATTGTTGGTGAGCCCTCAACCGCTGACGGCTTCCACGTACCGAGCCGGGAAGAGACTATGGCTTACCGACACAGATTGGTCGAATACTTCGACTACGACGAGTTAGACGTGATGCCCAAGAATGTTAAGACTTTGCTGGGCGGTTCACCAGATACTGCGGAGCCTGCTGCGGCGATAATTCCAAACCAAGCTCTACCCGCAATAGCGCCTGTGGAATCGTCGGGAATGTGAGGGACTGAGCACGAAATTCCCCAAGATGGGACTCAAACAAGCTATCCGTCAATCTCGCGCTCTGCATCGGCAAAGAGTCCGTGTTTGGTCGCTCGTTACTTGAGTAATGTGCATCGGAATCACATCAATCCGTTGATGCGGTCAACCATGTTATGTGCCTTTAAACTCGAGATACTTCGATTACCCTCAACCGCTTTTTGCCTCCATCCGAATACGTCGGCATGGCTGATCTAACTTAACACCGGACGCGAGGCGGCAAACATCCCCCTGGACCTTGCACGATATGCCGACAGGAGCGGCGTAAGGCCATCGACAAGGCCATTCTTGAGCGGCAGCCATTCCATAACATAGCGTCACATTTTGACGTCTCGAAGGCATCCTTGGTTCGCCACCACGTTGACCACATCCCAGCATCGCTTACAAAAGCCAAAGCCGCTGAGGAAATTGCCGACGCTGATTGCCTGCTGTCCCAGGTTGGCGACTCGCGCAAGCCGTCCATGAAAATGCTAGCTAAGGCCGCGCAGTAAGACGATTTTCAGGAGGCGGCCCGCGCGAAACGTGAGGCGCGGGAGTGCCATGTGGTTTTTCCTGGAATTATCGGTGTGTGAATTGGCGAATCGGATGACACCTAAAAAGACCTATTTAGTTTATTGCGATACCTCGCAGGTATCGTCAGAGGTACACCATTGATCAGCCCAGTCCCTCAATTTCGCGCGTGCCTGTTCGGATGCGACGGTAATTTGTTCCTGGCCGTTTTCCACCACGATACGGACGAGCCCCATGGACTCAAGCTGATGGATTGCGCGCATGAAACGCGGCTTGGAAAGGTGCGTCGCCCTCATCATCGCCTTGGGGGTGAAGTTAAAATATGGTACGCGGCAAGCAATTGTGCGCATTACGGGGTCCGCGTTGATTCGCGTGAAGGTTTGAGCATCGTTCAGCCACGATCCAAACTTTGCCCACCCTTGCTGCTTGTTGTCCGGCGTTATTTCGCTCGCCGCAATGGACGGGCCCACCCGCGCAACAGCGACGGCAAGACACCCCAAAACGAAAAAAACTATATGTATTCGCCACGAAATTCGTCGAATGCCGTTCACGATTCAGAGCTCCTCGTAAACGAATACAAGTATTGATAAACACATCTAAAAAATAATTTCGGCGGTTTGTTTGTCGATTTATTCATTAACGTCGAGTATTTAGACACTATTGTTAATATTCATTAAGTATGTTTTGATTAATTAAACGGGAAAATCCATCTCCGGCCACTTTGATAATTATACCAGCGCGTAGCGAACCGGCCATTACGGACTCATATAGGCATGAAAATCTTTGGGGCAACGTTGGCTTGCGCGGAATGCGGAGCAAGCGTCAAATAGCGCGTAGGACGCGGGCCGCATGCCTAAAGGTTCGAACATGAAGCACCTTGCCACCGCCATTACGGTTCTATTTTTTGCGATGATTGCAAGGGGAAGTGCCGAAGACTTGGAATGCCCCCATTGTGCCGCAATGGAGTTGGGTCAACTTGCGACTATGCTGGCGGACGATGTCCTTAGGGACATGGTTTGCCGTGTGTCGTCTGAACACTTTTCACCGGCGCGCCTGAGTTCCGCACTCAACCTCCCCGAGGGGCAAGTGATGCGGCGAATCAACACTCTACGTGGTTGGGGATTGATCAGATCTGTAAGACGAGATTCGGCATACGTGATTGTTGAGCCGATCCCCGGGGAGGGGGCGCGAACCCTGCGCCGATGGGCGGCAAAATACTGTGCCGTCGGAGGTACTTGCGGCGGAACGCAGGCGGTTTCCAAAGATCAATTCGAGGAGAAAAATACCTACGCCAGCGGTCAAGTTATGGGGTCCAGCCGGATCACCGAGCTAAGAGGTAAGCTAATCACGGTATTCGGCGGATCGGGTTTTATCGGGCGTCACCTCGTACAGCAATTGGTAAAAGCTGGAGCCCGAGTTCGGGTCGCCTCGCGCAACCCGGACGCATCTAATTCTTTGAAACCTTCAACTGGACACGGCTATGTCGAGTTGATGGCGGTCAACGTACACGACGACGCCCTCGTCAGAGATGCTGTTTCGGGCGCGGACATGGTCGTAAACCTGTCAGGAATTCTAAACGAATCCGGATTGCAACGATTTTATCAGGTCCATGCTGAGGGTGGGCACATAGTCGCCGACGCCGTGAATAGGGCGGATATCAGCCGATTCGTACATGTTTCAGCCGCTAGCGCGGACATGGATTCGCCGTCGCTATATGCGCGCACCAAGGCGACGGGCGAGCAATACGCCCGGGTGAATTTCCCCCAGGTCACGATAGTTCGGCCCACCGTGGTCTTTGGCCCCGGCGACCAATTCTTCAGCCATATTGACTCGTTCTCGCAGTACAGTCCGATTATGCCGTTGTTTGGAGGCGGCAAGGTCCGGTTTCAGCCGGTGTATGTTGGCGATGTAAGCGCGGCTATCGTGCGTATCCTCGAAGACCCGTCCACGAGCGGCCGGACCTACGAGCTCGGTGGTCCACGAATAATGACTTCGCGGGAAGTATTTTCTCTGGTGCTGCGACATACAGGTCGTCACCGCCCGTTCGTGTCGCTACCGTTTTGGGTCGCCCATGCGAACGCCGAGATCCTGCAGCGATTTCCGAATCCGTTGTTGACCCGTGACCATGTCAAGCTGATGCAGGGCGGCGACGTCGCCGACCCTGAAGCGCTCGGGTTTGCCGATTTGGGCATCACACCGACACCCGTCGAGGAGGTCTTGCCAAAGTATCTCGGCCGTGATCGGCGCGATGTTGATTTCGAGGCAGCGTATTGACGAACAAACGGGCATTGTCGTCCTACAGGCCGATAAAGCGAATTTCGTAATTCTCCGGTAATTGAGGCGTCAGGAGTTGGCGAAGGCTTGCCTTCGCTTTTGCTGCGGCGCTCTTGCGGTTGGTCTCGTTCGACAACACTTCGTGGCCCATTTCCTCCTTATGTTCGGCGTAGATTTCGTTCAATGTCTGCGCGGCTTCGCCCGGGTCATTGAACGGGGGGAGATCGAAGTCAACGAAATCGGTTCGTTCGTGATCCAGCTCTACGGACAAAATCTCGATATCAGGCAACGGAATATCCACCGTCTCATCGCTGACACCGATCATGTCAAGGCGGATTTTGTCGAGGTCTATGCCCAAGGATACCTTTGTATGCAATACGAGCTGGATGTTCTTCGCCTCCGTCAAATTCTGTACGTAGGCATGTAGTTTTGAGGCGAGCGAATTGTCCTTTGGCTCGAATTCTTCGAGAATTCGTTTGTCGATGGCGTGTTCCACGGAGAACGTGATCAATTTGTTGTCGTCATTCGTCGTCGTACCAATCATCGCTACGACGTTGCGACGCACGAGCTCAGTGTTGTCTCGCCAAAGTCCGGTTACCATCTGGACACTTCTAAAAACCTCGCG
>JAAXGF010000129.1 GCA_012267605.1 Alphaproteobacteria bacterium
AACAATCAAGGGCGGGAAACCGTACCACAGCCGTGCGCTGGGCACGGCTACTGCGGCAACTCGGCCACCGAGTGCGTATCCAATTTTCATGGGACGGCGCGCCGGCTGACGTGATGGTGGCCCTCCATGCTTGGCGAAGCGCGGATTCCATTGCCGGATTCCGCGCGCGCTTTCCCACCCGACCCTTGATCGTCGCCTTGACCGGAACCGATATCTATAGCTTCCAGCACACGCACCCGGAGGAAACCCTGCGTTCGATGACCCTCGCCAACGCCATGACCTGCCTGCACGATTTGGTGCACGAGGCGATCCCCAGGGAATACGCCTTGAAGCTTCACGTGGTTTACCAATCGGCACCTCCTCTAAGCCGGCCGCGCGTCCCTTCAAAGCGGACATTCGACGTCTGCGTGGTCGGTCATTTGCGTGAGGAAAAGGATTCACTGCGTACGGCCTACGCGGTGCGTGACGTGCCACGCGAATCGCGGATTCGTGTCATTCATCTTGGCATGGCGCACAATCAACAATGGGCCAACGATGCGCATGCCGAGATGGCTGCCAACCCACGCTATTTATGGCGTGGCGAGGTTCCCGGCTGGCAAGTCCGTCAGGTCTACGGCAAATCTCATCTCATGGTTCTCTCTTCGATCATGGAAGGGGGTGCAAACGTCATATCCGAAGCTGTGGTGGCTGGTCTCCCGGTCATCGCTTCGGAAATCCACGGTACCGTGGGGCTCTTGGGCACGGATTATCCCGGATACTACCCAGCCAAGGATACGGAAGCGCTTCGCGCCCAATTGTTGCGAGCTGAAAATGATCCAGGTTTCGTTACGGCACTGGCGGAGCACTGCGCCGCCAGGGCGGGGCTTTTTACCCCCGAGGCGGAGCGTGAAGCTTGGCGGAGAGTTTTGAGCCACGCGACTTAGGCACTGCCAAACGAACCCTCTTACCCAGTTATTTCCCAAAGAGGGAGAAGAGGGCCCGAGAGTGGGGGAACCTGCGCCCTGCAGGTTTAGATGAGCCTGGGTTTGGAGGATTTCATCGCCTACTTGGAGAATCGCCTGGCCGCCGGCAAAGGAAGCACAAACCAGGCCCCGTCAAGTCTATGTCCGCAGATAAGAGGGATCAGGCGCAAAAGCGGCGGGCATCAGATGTTAAGTATGGTGTCCCCCTAACCTGTGCCTAAGTGTAGAGGTTCTTTCGGGTTTTCCCTATGCCTGTTCCTGTCTTCGTCTCTCGCTACGCTTTACACGCCGCCTGAGAAATCCGATACCGACAAGTCCTGCGCCGAATAAGCCAATGGATGCCGGTTCCGGAATAATGGAAAAGGCCTCTTCGGGAACCTCCCACATGACCATAGGCACGAAGCCGCTAGCATCAGGGTCAACAAAATCGTCGTACAACTCAACAAGTGAAAGCGTGCCGACATCGAAAATTGAAGCCGTCATTATGTTGGTTGGAAGAAAAATCCCAAAGCCCTCGATCTCTAGCATTGCATCCGCGATGATTGGAAGGTCGTCGATAGTGAATCCTGTAAACGTATTGTTCGGATCATCTTCAGGCAGCCCAAAATCAAAATCTGCGGCCATTACGAGAGTGATTTTTCTCACGGGACCCCGCTCATCATCCTCATCCCAATCGAAGTTTATATGATGACGGCCTCGAACGGATGTATTCGGCTTTCCTTTTACTGTCTTGGTTAGCGTCGACTTTTTTATTCTGATTTTTCCAAAGTCGTTTGTTTTTATGCCAACAATATCATCAAATATGTCATTTGTTGCGGTCGCCTCACCATCGTCATCAAACGTTATGGTTTTCCTCTTAGATAACAAGAACGTATCGCCATAGGTAGGCGTTGCAATCGCAATCAATAATACGAATTGAATAGCTAAGAAGATGGGGTTGATGTTGATAGTCTTATACATGATGCTTCCTCCTCAGCGACATGACTGCCAACACAGAGTTGCTCAGATGCTAGCTAAATGTCGCTAGGATTGTAGCATGATGCCCATCCCATCGCCAATACTATGGTAATTTTATGCGTCAAACCGTGACCTACACTGGGTTTAGTGCGGATCGCGGTAGGGACGCGGGTTACCCGCGGGTACGGGGGACGCAGTTCGGGGGACAGGTTCGGGAGAAATAGTATATTTTTGATTAGGCGAAATCAACTATCAAGTTCGTTGCCGGTAGCGTACATCACCGCTTAGCCGGTCACCCATCCTGGATTTTCCGACACCGTCCGAGACGAAATCTCGCAAAGAGTGCCCGGAAAAGTGGTGATCCAGCGCCTCGCGAGGGGCGCCCCGGTACTCGTTCGTCAATACCGCCGCTCCGCGCCGGCAATTTTCTCTCTCTACCAGACCCCTTCTCAAGAAAGTGGGTTGCAACCGGGTTTTACGGTCACACCACCAACATAATCGATTCGAGAGCATTGCTCTCCGGCAGCACCTGGCCAATCACACTTGCACGGTGATAGCCGAGCCCGTGCAATTCGCCGACGCAATCACTCGCCCGAACGCCTGGGACGCTGGCGAGCAAGCCGCCGGCCGTCTGAGGATCGAAGATCAATGGATAGCGAGGATCCTTATTTACGGTTTCGAGGTCGCGAATCGCGCGGCGTAGGCGCAAGTTCTGGGGCTGTAGCGAGCTGAAGATCCCCGCCTCGACCAGCTCGCGCGCGCCATCGAAATAGGGGATCGCGCCAAGCTGAAGTTCGCAGTCAACTCCCGACGGTTTGATCATTTCGACCAGATGGCCGAGGACGCCAAAACCGGTGACGTCGGTGCAAGCGGTCGCTCCGTGGTCGTAGAGGCACTGGGCACCATCACGGTTCGAGGTCACCATGCTATCAAGTGCCGCCGCAATCCAAGCGCCTTTAGCCTTGTGGCGCATATCAGCGGCGAACAGCGTTCCGGTGCCGATCGGCTTGGTCAATACGATGCTGTCACCCGGTTGCATGCCGCCCTTGCGCAAAACCCGGTCCCGATCGACGAGACCGTTGACGGCGAAACCGAGAGACAGTTCCTTGCCTTCGCTGGTGTGACCACCGACAAGAGCAGCGCCCGCTTCATTCAAGACCTTCAGAGCCCCGGCCATCATCTGAGCAAGCTCGTCCTCGACCTTGTTTTCCAGTCCGTAGGGAATGGTGACGATCGAAAGCGCGGTCTGGGGATCGGCTCCCATGGCGTAAATGTCACCCAGAGCATGATTTGCCGCCACTTGACCGAACAAATATGGGTCGTCGATAAACGACCGGAAAGAATCGACCGTATGCACCATGACCTTGCCGTCCGGCACGCTGACGGCTGCCGCATCGTCTGGCTCGTGCAATCCAATCAGAACATCGCTTCTGGCAACAGGCCCCAATTGGGAAATGGCTCGGCTCAAGGCGGTCGCACCGACCTTCGCGCCGCACCCCCCGCAACGCATGGCAACGGCGGATATCTCCTTGATGACCTCCCTGTCGGCAAGGCCCCGGTCAACCGTGGTGGTGTCGTCCTCATCCATTTCGGGCAGATCGTTGAATTTGCGCATGAAACGGCGGTCGATCCAATCCTTCCACTTCCAGATTAGCCGCCCTTCCAAGGCCCACCATGATTTCGACGCGATGGCGTATTTATCGCCGGTGGAGATCAGGCTGAGAAAATATTCTTGCGGCGTGAACGGCTTCAGTGAACGGTTCACCAAAGCGCGACGCAGATTCCGTGCCAGCGGCGGCCCTTGGCGAACCGCAAAAACGCCTGACTTCGGTCGTGGATGGTTGACGACGGCGGCGATGTCGCCGGCGGCGAAGATTCCCGGATGCGATATCGATTCGAGGGTGTCCGCCACTTTTACGAATCCTGCCTCGTCGACTGCGAGGCCTGATTCGGCCAACCATTTTTGGGCACCGGCCATGGTCACCCAAAGAATTTCGTCCATGTTGAATTGATTGCCATTGGCGCAAATCAGACGTCTTGGTCGCACCTCCGAGACCCTGTGATCTAGGTGAACGTTGATACCTCGTGCTTGCAGTACACGATCAAACTTGTCCCGTACGGTGGGGTTGTGAGTGGTTAGGATGTCATCACCGTCCGTAAACAAGTGAAAGGTCAATTCCCGATCGTCACGACCACGCTCGGCCAAGAGTGTTTTCAAGCGATGCTGGATCGCCAGGGTGATTTCCACCCCACCAGCGCCACCGCCCACGACCCCGATACTTGTTGGCTCCGACTGCGTCAAAATACGGTCACGCATGCGCGACCAATTATCAACAAATCCGTCGATTGGTTTTACCGGTACGGTATTTTCGGACGCTCCAGGAACATGGCTTGTTGTCGGTGCCGAACCGATGTTTATCGACAACAAATCGTAGGGCACGCTTGGGCGATTCTTGCAGACGACTCGTTTTTCGGTCGCATCCAAGGCGATGGCTTCGTCGTGGAAAAAGCGGGCGCCGGCGAACCGCGCCAACGGTCCAAGATCGATATGCGCCTCTTCGAAGGAATAGTGACCCGCAATGAATCCGGGCAACATGCCCGAATACGGAGCCTGGAGGTCGCGACAGATCAGGGTGAGCCGGACGCCCGGCATGGGCTTCATGCCGAACTTCCGCAAAACCGAGACATGCGCATGGCCACCGCCGATAAGCACCAAGTCCTTGACAACGGGCGAGTCGGTCTTCTGCATAAGGCTACGTCGTCTCCGGCGCCGTGCGCAAACGAAGCCGCGCACGGATGGTTCGTGAAATCGCGTCAACGCCGATGTTGAGAATCGCCGTTATGATTATCATGATTAACGCGCGGTCGAAACGAATGTCGGCAAAGGCGCTGTCAACATAGAAGCCAAGAGTATGCACGCCGAGGATACCGAGAATCGCCGTCTCGCGCAGAATCACTTCCCAACGATAGAACAAAAACGCCAGAAACTGTCGGTAAATTCGAGGCACGACCTCGTACGCGTAGCGGTCAACTCCGGTCGCGCTGTCGGCACGGAGGGTCAGCCGTTCGGTGAATCTGCCAATCAAGTGCCCGATGATTCCGCCGTTGTGGAGCGACAAGGCGATGATCGCCGGAATCATCGATGGCCCCCAAAGCTGCAATAATATAAAGGCCAAAACGTACTCAGGAGTTGAACGCACGACGACGAGAAACACGTGGCCAACCGTGCGCCCGAACGGGCCGAAAAACTGAGGCGAAATCAGCGGAAAGAAAGCCAAGGTCAATACTCCGGTGCCGACCAAGGCGATCATCGTCAACACCAGCGTGTTAAATACGCCGGGCAAAGCCTCTGTCATCAACAAGGTCCAGGCCCAATGCCAAAACTCTACCAATACCGGCGCGGTCCACGATTCCACTCCGCGCAGCGGCTGAGGCACCAAGTCGTGAATGAAGAACATCCAGGCGTTTGACCAGGACTGATTTCCGGCACCTTCCGGAAGAATGATCAGCGCCGCAATGATGTACACGGGGATGAGCTCGCGACGCATCCACCACCGCAAAGTCGCGATGACCACGAAGAAGACGAGTAGTAACGCCGACATCTCGGAGTAATGGCCTTCCTTGAATGCCGTTTCCAAGTGGAATCCAAGCGTGGGAAGGCCAACGAAACCGAGCACAGTGCTTGAGCGCAGGCCACACTCGAGGCGATAGAGCGAATAGGATTTAAAATGCGCCCAAACATTGGGTACCCGCGCGAACATGAACGCCGAGACAGCGCCTGACCCGACAGGGACAGCGGCCATGGGGCTGGGATCGGATTCGTCGAGAATTTCCGAAAACACTTTGGCGCAAATACCGGCATAAGGGATGGCGATTGCTAGGACCCCGGTCAGCGCGGTCAGGCCGAAAATCTGGAGAAAAATTAGTGCCCAGAAGAGTTCGTGAACGGATCGCGTGAAGGCACAAAGAACACGTACCAGACGGCTGTGAAATACGAACGCTAACAAGAACCCCGCCGCGCTGGCCGCGGCAGTGCCAACCACCGCGAAAGCGATGGTGTGGAGCATGGCCTCGACAAGCCGATCGGTGGCCGTGAAATCCGGCGTCGCCATACCAACGGCCAAGCGCCACATCGAGGGCCAAGGATCGACAGCGGTGATTTCCAGGTCGGCTAGGAAAAGACACGCCACCGCCACCAACACAAACCATAGGCTGGTGCGCGACAGTGGCGATTGGGCGAGCCAAGCGCGCCTGGGCTCAGCTCTTGTAAAGATCGTTAAGGTCCGATGCCACCATACCGGCGGTCGATTTGTCCATCACGATACGGCCATCCTTGATACCGATGACGCGATCGGTGTACCGAATGGCCAAATCGGCATCGTGCATAGCGAGCACAACGGTATCGTGCGAATCGTTTATGCTTTGCAGCATGATCTCGGCCTGATGTTCGTCAACGGCGGAAACCGGCTCGTCGCCGAGAAACGCCGAGCTCCCCTGAAATAATGCCCGCGCTACTGCCGTTCTTTGTTGTTGGCCGCCGGACAACTCCCCCACCGGCACGAATAACTTTTCGTCCAACCTCAGTTTCCGCAGAATTCCGGTAATCGAATCGATCTCACAGCCGAAGGGCTTGACCAAATTTGCCAGGTTGTACCAAGTGGAATTGCGGTGTAGCCGCCCCATGAAAACATTGTGGAACACGGACAAAGTTTTCACCAAGCCGAGGTCCTGAGGCAGTAGCGCGGTATCGTCTTGGCCGCTTCCATAGAGTAGCCGCAACAGAGTTGATTTGCCGGCTCCACTCCGGCCCACCAACGCGATGCGCTCGCCACGTTCGATACCGAGAGAAATGTCCCGAAGAGCGGCCTTGCCGTTGTAGGCGGCGCCAGCCTTGCTTAGCTCGAACGCGGCCAATAGAAACGCGCCGTACCGCGCGTTAACACCCTCTCCTCCTGGGAGAGGGCTGAAATTTTCCGTTGGAGTGAAAACCTGTTGCTCACCATCAATCGATAAGGCCGATCGACTTCCCCACATCCAGGATTGGTTGGTAATCCTCGTTGCTGGCGGGTACGAAACTTTCCCGGGGAAAGGACGCCAAAAGGTCAGGATCTTTCATGTCGAGAAGCGCCTGCGTAACCCGATCCTTGAAGCCCGCGCCAAAGGCGTCGTCGACGTCCCCGCGTATCGTCCACTGGTAGTCGGGATAGGGTGGCGTTTTCCAGATCACCGAGGCCTTGGCCTCGTCCACGGTACCGAGTTTCAATACCTTTTGCCAAACCTTGAAATTAACTGCGCCAACCTGATAGGCGCCCGACTGGACCAATGCGATTGTGCGCGAATGATCCCCGCTGAATCCGACGCGCTCGAATACCTCGTCGGGGGCCTTACCGAAACTCTGGCGAATGTGGAACTCGGGCATCAGCCGCCCAGAGGTGGATCCCTTAGACCCAAAGGTGAAGGTTTTGCCGGCAATTTCCATGGGAAACGTCTCAGATGGCGACAAGCCGAGGCTTTCGTGGGCGATGAAATAGGTTTCGAAGAACTGATCCTCGTAACCCTGAGCGATGGCTTCGGAACCCGGCACGAGGCCGCGGGCGCGGACTCCGGACAGCCCGCCAAACCACGCCAACTGAACCTCGTTGTTGCGAAATGCCGTCACCGCCGCCGTGTATGACTTCACGGGGATGTACTTGACCTCGGCCTCGAGCGCTCGGGCAAGATAATCAGCGATTTTGTCGAAGCGCGCGCGCAATCGACTCTCATCCTGATCCGGTATGGCCGTGAACACAAACGGTCCCGCAGCGTCGGCCACGGGCACGAAGCCAAAGACAAGGCAAAACACATAAATTAGAATCCGCAACGTCGTTCCTCCCTCGCTAAATCAAGTTAAAAATTCAATTTTTCGGCGGTTTAGGTACCCACTTGTGTCGCGTTCACCTGGTCGCACCACCTCATCCCAATTGGGAAGTTACCCATATATCAGGTGTTAGCCGTAAATTCGACGCAATCGACGGACTCGAGCGATCAATTCGCTTCGGCAACTGTCACGTCAAAGCCCTTTTCCGTGAAACGCCCATTCACGTCGGCGATCCGCAAAAGGAAAGAATGGTCGCCCGAGGGCAACTTGGCGCCCGGCGCCGAAATTCCTTCCTCAGTAATTTCGGCGTACTCGCGAATTCTGTCGGTAACGTCAATCTCCAACCAACCGTATAGGATTTCTAGGGACTCGACATCGACCGGCACATCCTCCATGCGAATAAATGAAATCTTGATGTCCACAGGCGAAAGCAAAGACTTGCCGGCTTTGGGCTTGTACACCTTGACCAACGGTCCCGGTTCACCCGGCGTGCTCCTAAAATTGAACTCACCCCCGCGGCAGGTCTCGCCCGCGTCCATGCTGCGCTGATATTCGTCCTGGGTCACCAATACGAATTCACCTGCGCTCGCCGCGTTCATGACAAACAGAATCGTGACCAAATTAAGAATAAATTTTTTCATCTTCTTTCCTCCTCTGAATCGGAACGATTATATCCTAGTTTCATCCGAATTCGACTTATTTGGCCCGGGATTATGCCAGTCGTTAAGACAAGCCAAAGCGAGATTCCGTCTAGTGCCCCATTGTCGCCACAAACCCGGCCTAGCTTGAGCGTTGGCTAGAACGGCGCTTTCGCTTTATTATGCGGTTTTTTGAATGTAAGAATTGCTTTAGGCCAGGACGCGCGCCCGAGGCAAAGCCAGATACCCTGCCCAACTTTAGTCCGCAGAAGGCTTTTTTCGCACGATCATGGCCGGCCATTCCCAGTGGAAAAACATTATGTACCGCAAGGGCGCGCAAGACGCC
>JAAXGF010000387.1 GCA_012267605.1 Alphaproteobacteria bacterium
TCAGTCAACAATATAATTCCCTTAAATTAAGTTTGGGTTGATTATATTTGATCTAGGTACGTGCGCGAGGCTGCACAAGCCGCCGGTTCGAATCAAGAACTCGGTCAGAATTCCGATCGTTAATCCGATTCACCAGTACGGGAGATTTCCTTGAGACGGTATCTGGGTTTGCTACTCCTTTCCATTTTGTTCGCTTGGCCGGCATGGTCGGCGCCGGAAACCGGTTCCAGCACCTGGGCCGATGAAGGAGAGGTCAAGGTTCGTCTCATTTCCTCGGCATCCGCCGTCGACGCGAATGGCGACGTTTTGGTCGGACTGCAGTTTGCCATGGCACCCGGCTGGAAAGTTTATTGGCGAACGCCGGGTGACGCCGGATTTCCGCCGCAGATCGACTGGAGTCCCTCGACGAATTTGGCAGACACCGAAATTCTTTGGCCATGGCCCGAGCGTTTCTTCGAGTTTGGTGGTTTGGCCACCCACGGCTACAAGGAAAACTTGATTCTTCCGGTGCAAGCGCGGGCCAAAAACGCGTTCGAGCCACTTAGCTTCGAAGCAGCGGTTTCATATGTCGCTTGCGACGAGATTTGTATCCCATTTCAAGCGTCGCTCGCACTCCACCTCCCGCCCGGACCAGGATCGGCAACGGAATTCGCGGCGATAATCGATCAATTCGTTGATCGGGTACCAAAACCGATCACTGAGGGTGGTCCGACGTTGGAGACAGCGGAAGTTATCGGCTCGGGTGCCGATCGCCAGTTGCGGGTCGTTGCCCGCAGTCCGGAACAGTTCGCTGAGCTAGATATGTTCGTCGAAGCGCCCCGGGACATCTACGTTGCGCCGCCGGAAATTGAGATTGGGGATAGTGGGCACAAGGCGGTGTTCCGCATGGCGGCCCCGGAGGGTCGGAATTCGGAACCTCTGGCGGGAACCTTGCTAACGCTGACCATGGTGGATGGTAACCGCGCCGTACAACAGACTCTTGCGCCTGTTCCGTCCGTCGACGCCATGACGGCCATCCCCGACTTAGGCGCGTTCGCTATTATTTTGGCCATAGCCTTCCTCGGCGGGTTGGTGCTGAACTTAATGCCCTGTGTCCTTCCGGTTCTTTCCCTCAAGGTACTAGGTGTGATCAGCCTAGGTGGCGCCGACCGTGTGCGCATCGCCAGCCGATTTTTCGCCGCCGCGACAGGAATATTGGTGTCGTTCTTGATTCTGGCGGCTGCCACGGTAGCGCTCAAAGCGGCCGGACTATCGGTTGGCTGGGGTGTGCAGTTCCAGGAGCCGCTGTTTCTCGTTGCCCTGGTTATCATCTTGACCCTATTTGCCGCCAACTTGTGGGGTGTATTCGAGATTCAATTGCCCGCTTGGGCTGGTGGCCTTGGTGGCGGTTCGGGCGAATCAGCGGATAGCCTTGCCGGTCACTTTGCCAGTGGCGCCTTTGCTACCCTGTTGGCAACACCTTGTTCGGCACCTTTCCTCGGCACGGCGGTCGGATTCGCGTTAGCCCGGGGCGTGGTCGAGATCTTTGCCGTTTTCACCACCCTGGGGCTCGGCATGGCCCTGCCGTATCTGGCCGTGGCCACTTTCCCAGCGCTCGCCGGTCGATTGCCTAGGCCTGGTCCATGGATGTTAAAGTTGAAGCGATTTCTAGCACTTTTGCTCGGACTTACTGCGCTTTGGCTGCTATCCGTACTCGCCGCCCAGGCGGGTCAGCTCGCGGCCTTAGCGGAAGGTCTGCTGATGGTCGTGGTCGTCGGTGCCCTGTGGATGTTTTCTCGTTCCCAGCGACCAACTCGGGCAGTCGCTGGATTGGCTCTCGCTGCAGTTCTGATTTTGGCGTTCGCGTTACCCGACCACATCGGTCGCACGCCGCGCGCTACAGCCAGCGAAGATACCATATGGCAACCCTTTGAATTGGCCCGCATTCCCGAGCACATCGCCGCGGGACGAACGGTTTTCGTCGACGTTACCGCGGACTGGTGCATCACCTGTCAGGTTAATAAGACTGCGGTTCTCGAACGCGGAATCGTGGCGCAGAGGCTGGCCGACGACCGCGTCGTCCCCATGCGTGCCGACTGGACGTCGCGCGATCCCGAAATCGCTGATTATTTGGAACGTTTCGGACGCTTCGGCATACCATTTAACGCCGTATATGGCCCGGCGTTGCCCCGGGGCTATGCCTTGCCGGAATTGCTTACCGAGAGTACCGTATTGGCCGCTTTCGATCGCGCCGGTACTGCCGTCGCCAGCAGTATGGGCCGTTAGTCCCGTCCTTCGCTTGTGGTAACTGTTTTCTCGTCACAATTCGACTGAAGCCCCTAGACACCACGTTAAGATGCCTTTTTGCGCGTGCATGCGGTTCTCCACCTCGTCCCAGACGATCGATTGGGGACCGTCGATTACGGACGCGGTCACCTCGTCGCCCCGGTACACCGGAAGGCAATGCATGAATACCGCGTCCGGCTTTGCCAGCGACATGATTTGATCGTTGACCTGGTACGGGGTTAATAGCTTGCGCTGAATCTCACCGTCGGTATCGCCCATGGAAACCCAAGTATCGGTGACAACGCAATCGGCGTCGCGTGCCGCGTCCTCGCTGGTATCGGTAAGTATGATATCGCCGCCTTTGGCATTTGCCCAATCCAACACGCTTTTCGGTGGCTTCAGACGCTTTGGACACCCGAGACGCAAGGTGAATTTAAAGCGCACCGCCGCGTGGATCCACGACGTCGCCATGTTGTTACCGTCGCCAAGCCAGGCGATGACCCGCCCCTCGATCGGTCCTCGGTGTTCCTCGAAAGTCATCACGTCCGCCATCAATTGACAGGGATGGGTGCGGTCGGTGAGGCCGTTGATCACCGGAACCGAGGCATTGTCGGCCAGATCAATAAGTTTGCTATGGGCGGTAGTGCGGATCATGATGGCGTCGACATAACGCGATAAAACGAGAGACGTGTCGGCAACGGTCTCCCCCCGTCCAAGTTGAGAATCCACGCGGTTCAACATGATTGGTTCGCCACCGAGCTGACGCATGGCCACGTCAAACGACACCCGGGTTCGGGTCGAGGGTTTCTCAAACACCATCGCCAACAGCTTTCCTCGCAGCAGAGGCGGACGGTCGCCGGCTTTCATGGCGCGTTTCAAGGCGTACGCCTGGTCGAGGATCCCTCGAAGGATTCCACCATCCAAAGCATCTAGATCAAGGAAATGTCTGATATCGCTCATGAGTGGCTCATAGTCTGTTTCGGCCCGCTCTCCCTCCCTGCCATCATTCCAGCATACTCCCGTGGGTCGTCGGGAGGGGGAACCGGCTCGCACTGGACTTTTTCGAACAAACCGTCACAGCCGGCCCGACCTGAAGGCATCTTCCAAAACGGTCATCGCCTCGTTGACATGGGATTCGTCGATGATTAAGGGGGGCAGCAGGCGGATCACGTTTTCAGCAGCCGCCACAGTGAGCAAACCGCGCTTGCGCAACCCCGCGACCATCTCTCGGGAATCGCCTCTGATGCGCAAGCCCAACATCAAGCCCACCCCACGCACTTCGACGATCGGTTCGTTAAAGCGCCGGGAGAGTTCGACTAGGCGGTCGTGCAGTAAGGCGCTGGTAACCCGAACCCGGTCAACGAATTCATCCTCCAGCACCACGTCAAGGACGGCGTTTGCCACAGCCATGGCGAGCGGATTTCCTCCAAACGTGGATCCGTGACTGCCAGGAGTCATTCCAGCTGCCGCCGTGCGAGTTGCCAGACAGGCCCCCACCGGCACGCCGCCGCCCAAGCCCTTTGCCAAAGCAAGTACGTCAGGCACAACACCGGCACGTTCATGGGCGAAAAAATGGCCGGTTCGGCCCATGCCGCACTGTACTTCGTCAAACACCAACAACAAACCGTGGGTGTCCGCTAGATCTCGCAGATCACGCAAAAATGCCGGGTCCGCCGAGCGGACACCGCCTTCACCCTGGATTGGCTCGATCAATATGCCGGCGGTTTCATCGCCAATCGCCTTGGCTACCGCATCGATATTTCCGAACGGAACATGATCAAAACCCGGCACCGGCGGGCCAAATCCGGCCAAGTGTTTAGCTTGTCCGCCGGTCGCAATGGTCGCCAGAGTACGTCCGTGAAATGCACCCTCGAAGGCAATGATTCTAGTGCGCTGCGGTGCCCCGGCGTGATCGGAGAACTTGCGCACTAGTTTAATGGCGCATTCGACAGCTTCGGCGCCGGAATTACAAAAAAATACCGTGTCGGCGAAGCTCCGCGCCACCAGGCGTTCGGCCAAGCGCTGTTGTTCGGGAATCTGGAATACGTTGGAGCAATGCCAAATCCTGTCGGCTTGGTTCTTTAGCGCCGCCACCAACTGTGGATGATTGTGGCCGAGAAGAGTGACCCCGATGCCGCTGGCAAAATCAAGATAGCGATGGCCATCGGCCGTGAAAAGGTAGGCCCCATCGCCGCGCTCAAAGGCAAGATCGGCCCGCACGTACGTGGGCATCAGCGCTGAAGTCACCGGGTTTCCCCCCGGCGCCGAAGCGTACAACTGGTGGCCGCAACGGCGCCCCATCGGCAAAACCCGATTATCGGTGTGGGCGGCACGCCTTGTCAACGGTGTGCCATGTTGCTCACGATACGCTGGCGAATACCATTCTTTAAGCTCTCGCCAGGTAAGCTTTGCCGTGAAAATTACCGGTGAACCGTAGTGAATTGCTGAAACTGGCCACGAGTCATCTCCCGATCCAAGGGGCATCGAGGTGAAGAGCAACGCTCTGAAACGCCGTTTGCACGCTTGGTGGAACGGCTATGATGCGCCCTTATCCGATACCCGTACGCCTTTTGACCCAAGCGAAAAGGGAGACGCCGAGGGTCCGGGCGTCAAGGAGTCTCCCCGTCGGCTGGCCTGCGCCCATGTCTCCGAATTGCTTTGGGGCCGAGGAACGATCACACCGGGCGACGCCGATTTCGTCGTCGATTTGGTGAAGCTACTCAGTCCCGACGAAACGATGACCCTGGCCGATTTTGGCGCCGGACTCGGCGCTTCCTGTCGAGCGATCTCGAAACAGACCGGAATTTGGACCACCGGATACGAGGAATCCCCCGAGTCTTATGTTCTACATTCGTAACTGCCCAGGTCTGAT
>JAAXGF010000336.1 GCA_012267605.1 Alphaproteobacteria bacterium
CACCGACAATGAGGGCGAGCCCGACCTCCGAATGGGCAAGCTGCGCCAGAAAATCTCAGGCGGCTTCCGCTCGATGCAAGGCGCCTTCGACTTCTCCAACCTGCGCTCCGTCATCGCCACCGCCAGAAAACAGGGATGGAATGTCCTCGATCCCCTGGCACATCCCGACCCCATCCAGCTGATCCCCAAACTGCGCTTCTGAAACCTCCCGCCAGCACCACCGCATGCAGAAATCCATCAGGTGCGGGTGTTCGACGGGATCAGACCTGGGCAGTTACTTTCTTCTCAAGAAAGAGCGCAGTGCCTGGGAGGATTTGAAGCCTATTGCGGATACCTTAAAACCGCCCGATTTGGTTAATGAACCGGAGAATCACGAATCGACGAGCCACGAGTGGAATAAGCACCTTCGCAATCTTTTCGTCCACGAGGGTCAACTACTATCCGAATTCAAGAATTTGGCGGCGCCGTTCTACCGTCGGCTATGGATAGCCTGCAGCCGGGATGAAAAATTATTGCTTTATCAAATGGCCAACGGCGACTTGGCAAACATTGGAAACGGGTCCGTTATCAAATCGCTTGAAGCGCGAGGACTCATCATTCGCGAGCCCGAACTTGCTATCGCCAATCGAAGTTTTGCACAATTCGTTCTCACCGCCGAAACGCGGGAGCGGATTGATCTTTGGCGCGAAAGATTGCCAAAGGGGAGTTGGTCTGTCGTGCGGATGCCACTCGTGATCCTTTTGGTTTCGATCTTGATATTGGTGGCTTACGCGGCGGGCGATATTTTTCAGGCCGCCCTCGGTCTCGGCCCTGTGCTGATCGGCGCGATCCCCATCCTTCTTCAATACCTCCCCCGGATGCGTCATTCAGCGGCAGTCGACCAATCAAACTAATTTTTTTTCGGCGTTTCATTTTTCCAAATCGGAGGGGTTATCTAAATACTTTCGCCGTTTCGTAAGCCATCATACGTGTCGAGCTGTTCCCGTGCTGGGGCCTGTCAATTCCGTCCTCCACAGCCAAACTCATTGGAATGGCGGAATCAGCGAGTCGCGCAAATTTTCCTTGGCGCGATTATCGAGTTGGCGAAATCGGTCTCCGAATTCGATAAGCCTGCCTTTGTGCCCAATGGCGCGGAAATTCTTGGAACGCCCTGCTAACTTTATTCGTCAGTAGATCTCAACACCTTGTTTTCCCAGTCATCCAATCTCCGCAGCGTGTCGCGTATCATTTTCTGCGGGCTATCGCGTAAGCGGCGTTGGATTTCGGGGGGCAGGCCGACGCTATCGAGATTCTTGTCGGCCCAGGCAGCCAGGCTGACCATGACGTGAATGAGGTCCTTTCCGGATGCCGTTAGGTAATAGAATTTCCTGGTTTTAAAATCTGGGTGCGCAACCGAGTCAATGACCTTTGCGCATTGCAGCTTTTTCAAACGATCCGAGAGGATATTTGTCGAAATTCCTTCGGGTGCTTGCAGGAACTCCTTGTACTCGTGCTTGCCCATGAACATCAGTTCACGGATGACGAGCAGTGTCCAGCGATCCCCCAAAATATCGAGAGCATGCGCGACAGGACATTGAGACTTGTCCCTATGTGGTCTTCGGCAGCGGTCCTTCATGACCCCATCCGACGAAACTTCCGATGACATTCAAAAAACCACTTGCAAAATACAATACCTTCCTCTACAGATGTACAACCACTTTTAACTTGCAAGTGGAATAAGACGATACCACGCACGGTTCGAAACGACAAGAAGGTAGCGGGAGCACTTGGTGATGGCAGCAAAAAACGCCGTGATAGCTACCGCAGCCGTGATTCCGACGATGGTTTGCCCATCGCATCTGTTTTGCTGCTGATTGTCGTCAGAGTTCGGGCGTTGGGGAGGCGATGAAAATCAATTCGGCTTTTAATGGATTTCCCAAAGAAGGGACTGCGTTTCTAAAAAATCTGGAACGGAACAATAACCGTGACTGGTTTCAGGAAAATAAGCAGGTCTTCAAAAGAGCCCTGGAGGGACCGGCCAAATCCTTCCTCGAAGAAATGTCCGAGGCGCTGGCGGCGCTAACCGGCGAATCCATGGGCGGTAAGGTCTTTCGCATCTATCGCGATGTTCGATTTAGCAAAGACAAGACACCGTACAACGCCCATATCCGTATGTCATTTATGGGTCACGGTTGCGATACCAAAGCGTGTGGCGATAATCCGATGTTTCATTTTTCGTTGGAGCCGGAAACCCTAACGCTTGGTGTCGGTTGTTTTGAATTTTCAAAGAACGTGTTGCCGACTTATCAAGACGCGGTCGCGAACGACGAACGCGGCGCATCGTTGCAAATCATCCTCGCCGATATGATCAGGAAGCGATTCCGAATTGAATCGCCAGAATACAAGCGTGTGCCCAAGGGATTTGATCCAGACCATCCGCGGGGGCCGCACCTGCGGCGCAAAGGTCTGACCGTATGGCATGACTCCCCCATACCGAAAGAATTATCCGAACATCGGGCGGTGAATCGCTGCATCGCAACGTATCGCGAAATGCTGCCCGTGTATCAGTGGCTTGAAGCCCTGAATTGACCTGAACCACGATCCAATCCAAAGGAGAAAGACCATGACCACAGCGCGGGAAGGATTCTCGACCCTGACCACAGTCATCGTCGTCGACGGCGCGCAAGCCGTGATCGACGCGTATCAAAGCGCCTTGGGTGCCGAAATTTGCGGGGTCCTGAATTGCCCGAAGACGGGCAAGGTGGCCCATGCCTGCCTAAAGTTCGGCGAATCGACGCTCTTCATACATGACGAATTCCCGGAGATGGGGAAGAATGCCACTGGCAAGCAGTCGTTCTATGTGTATGTCGAGAATACTGACAACGCTTTCGAGAAGGCGAAGGATGCTGGATGGGCTACAACAAGCGATCCGGAGGATATGTTTTGGGGTGACCGGGTCGGTACGGTTCAGGACACGATCGGGAACATCTGGCAACTGGCCCAAAATGTGCGTGAGGTCTCGCCCGAGGAGATGCAAGAGGCCATGAAGAAAATGGCAGAGGCCGCGTAAGGCTGTTTGCCACTCAACTGGGCCGGCGGTCGGTAGCAGGTGTTTCCGGCCGCCGCCCTACGACGGCCGGGAATGTCGACCATGGCATCAACATTATCGGGCGGATGATTGTGTGGCGCTGTCAGATACGAAATCGCGGTTGAGCCCGACATCCCCGTTCAATGCTATTGCCGTAATTGAGCATGCGAGAAACGAAGCAGCGCGATGCCGTATGATCCTGGACTAGCCGCACGTTTGGAAGAAATTGTCGCGGGGCGCTCCGGCTTCGAAGAAAAGAAAATGTTCGGCGGCGTCGGGTGGATGCTGAACGGAAATATGTGCGTCGGCGTCTACAAGGAATGGCTGATCACCCGCATCGGTGTCGAAGAAGCGGCAAAGCTCCTCGCCGAGCCTCATGTCAAACCCATGGACATCACCGGACGCGCCATGAAAGGCTGGGCCATGATCGCGCCCGAAGGGCTCGAAGAAGACGCGGATATACAAAGGCATGTGATGTTGGCGGAGAAATTCGTGCGCACCCTACCGCCAAAAAAATAGGTATTCCCGCCGAAGAGGCTGTTTCACGATAAAAAATGTCCCCTCCCGGCGCACAGGCGTACGCCCGAAGCGAGGTCGGCATTATTTATCCTGGTTGCAGCGCTCCTTGGCTTTACCAATTCGTTGTCGTATGGAGACGTCGTTCAACGGGTGACTTTCTCCCCGTGCCAGCCAATTGCGATGGACATAGCTCTGTATCTCGCTGCGGAAATGGGCCCGCGTGTCGTGGNNCCGCCGCAGCTGGCCGATGTCGATCGGCGCCACAACGACTTTTTCTCCCGGTCCGGGGTCGACCTGCGCCAATATGCGACCGTCGTAGTCCACGATCATGCTCCCGCCAGGCCAGCTGAACGGTGGGAAATTCGCCATGCTTGCTCCTTGGTTTGCGGCGACGACAAAGGCCATGTTCTCGGCTGCTCGGGTCCGGTTGAACAAGGTCCACCAGTCGGTGGGCTGGGTCGCGCCCCACGGGTCCATGTACGCCGATACCCGGATGAGAATTTCGGCCCCATTGAAGGCAATTTGACGAATGGTTTCGGGGAATAGCCAATCATAACAAATGGCCACGCCAAGCTTGCCGATTTCCGTATCGGCGACGGGGAAGGGTTCTTAGTTATAGCCCTCGAAGTCGTGAGGACTGGCGTGAATTTCCCAGGGCAGCCACGGATTGACCTTGCGGTACTTCGAGAGCACCCCGTTCGGTCCAATCAGAACCGTTGTGTTGAATACCGCGTCGGGGTACGCCGGGTCGGCCTCGAGGAACGTGCCTGACTGGAGGTAGCATCCGTATTTCTTACAAAGGCCCGCGCACCCCGGTG